>CANFTU010000015.1 GCA_947450005.1 Comamonadaceae bacterium
CGCAACCAGATCAACGCCTTGGCGGAGAACGGGGGGCTGATTCAGGCCGATGGCGGGCAGGTGCTGCTCAGCGCCGGTGCGCGCGACAGCCTGCTGGCCAGTGTGGTGAACAACACCGGTGTGATTCAGGCGCGGACGGTGCAAGAGCAGGACGGCAAGATTATTTTGCTGGGCGGCATGGCCGCCGGCACGACCACGGTGGGGGGCACGCTCGATGCCTCTGCACCACAAGGCGGTAATGGCGGGTTTATTGAAACCAGCGCGCACACGGTGAATGTGGACGACAGCGCGAACATCACCACCGCCAGCGCACAGGGCATGCAGGGGCAGTGGTTGCTCGATCCCTACGACTTCTACGTCAAGTCCAGCGGGGGCAACATCACCGGGGCTGCGCTCGGCGCTGCGCTTGACAAAAACAACGTCACCATCAAGACCGTCTTATCAGGTAACCCGCAAGTTACAAATTGCACCACACCATGTACAACCAATGGCTCGTACACAGGCACTTTGGGTGACATCTACATAAACGACGCTTTCTCTTGGAAAGAAAACTACACCCTCACGCTCAACGCTTACAACAACATCTACATCAACAGCGCCATCACTGCCACAGGCGCCACCGGCAAGCTGGCACTGCTGTACGGTCAGGCCAGCAGTACCGGTGGCAGCTCCAGGTACGAAATCAACGCACCGATTACCTTACAAGCAGCAGTTGCCACGAGCAACTCGGGGAACTTCTCAACGAAGCTCGGAACGGCCGTCACGGCCAATACCGCCAGCCCAAATTACCGAAAATATTACACCGTGATCACCAGCCTGGGTCTTGAGGGGGATGAGGGGAACGCAGATGCAAGCAACAGCCTGCAAGGCCTGGGGAACAGCACCCGCCTAAGCGGCAACTACGTACTGGGTTCCGACATCATTGCCAGCGGCACCTCTAGCTGGAACGGTGGAAGTGGCTTCTCGCCCATTGGCACCAGCGCCTCCAGCAACTTCACCGGCACCTTTGACGGTCTGGGTCACACCATCAGCGGTTTGACGATCAACCGCCCAACGACTAATTTTGTAGGACTTTTCGGCTATGTGGCAAGCAAGGGGGTTGTTAAAAACGTGGGGTTGACCTTAGGCCGCGTGGTGGGTGCCAGCAACGTCGGTGCTTTGGCCGGCTTCAACACTGGAGCTATCCGCAACAGCTACAGCACCGGCTCCGTCAGTGCAGCCACCTCGGGAAGCGTGACGGCCATCAGCTCCGTCGGCGGTCTGGTCGGCAGCAACGTCGGGACCATCAGCAACAGTTACAACACCGGATCCGTCACCTTAAGGGGCGGGTCTTCCGCCGTATACGGTGGTGGCTTGGTAGGTGTTAACCATGGGGCGGTAAGTAGCAGTTACGCGACCGGGTCCGTCGGTGGGTACGGGATTGTTATCGGCGGCTTGGTGGGCATCAATGCCGCGAGCGGGACGGTCAGCAACAGCTACGCCACCGGCGCGGTCAGCGGTAAGGACACCATCGGCGGTTTGGTTGGCTCTGTGCAGCGCCTGGTGTCAAGCAGCGGGGTTGCCAGAAGCGGGACGGTGATCAGCAGCTATGCAACCGGCGCCGTCACCGGGTCGGGCACTAGCGGCGGTTTGGCCGGTTCGAGCAGCGGGGGGATCAGCAACAGTTACGCCACCGGTGCGGTCCGCGGCACCATCACGGGCGGGTTGGTCGGTAGCCAGGGGGCTTACGGGACCATCGGCAGCAGCTATGCAACTGGCAGCGTGACGGGAACCAGCTACGCAGGGGGCTTAGTGGGCACCAGCGCGGGTATGGTCTCAGGAAGCTACGCAAGCGGCGCGGTCTCCGCTTCCAGCACGGTCTCCTCTGCCGGTGGCCTGATGGGCGCCTTGTTCAATGGCGGCACGATTGCCAACAGCTATGCCACTGGAGCCGTCGCTGGCGGCGCTGACCGGGGTGGATTGGTGGGCAGGATCACCGCACTTGGCTACTCGGTTTCCAACAGCTATGCCACCGGGACGGTGGCTACAAGTGGGGCCAAGTATGCAGGCGGCTTGGTGGGAATCGTGACCACAGCGTCCACGGGCAGCGTCACCAGCAGCTTCTGGAATTCGGATAACACGTCCGCAGCCGGCTATGGCAGCGCCGGAAAAGGCCTGGGTTCTACCGACATGAAAAAAGCGTCCAATTTCTCTGACTGGTCCATTGCCTCGTCTGGTGGCAGCAGCAGCTTCTGGCGTATCTACGACGGATCGACCACGCCCTTGTTGCGTTCATTTTTGACCTCCCTTTCAACCAATACAACCACCACCTACAACGGAGCCATGCAATCCGGCATAGGCGCCGGGCAGCCCAATATCTTTGGCGCGGCACCGGCCAGCGGGAAAAATGCCGGGACCTACAACGGCGGTGCGTTGTATTCCAACCAGCAGGGTTATGACCTCAGTGGTACTGGTACGCTGACTATTGCTAAAAAGGCGCTGACAACAAGCCTTGCAGCGCAGACCAAGACCTACGACGGCACCGACACGGCCACATGGACATCGGGCACCATCAAGGCCAGCGGCTTTGTCAACGGCGAAGGTGCCAGCGTCACCAAGACCAGCGGAACCTACAACAGCAAGAACGTGGAAGGCGCCAGCAGTGTGACGGCCACCCTGGCCAGCACAGACTTCAGCTTCACTGGCGGGGCCCTTGCTTCCAATTACATGCTGCCCACCCGCGTGAACGCCAGCGCCAGCATCAGCAAGGCGGCTCTAACCTACACCGCCGACGCAGCCACTTTGAGCACCGGTGCCGCCCCCAGGGGCTTGAGCGGAACAGTGAGCGGCTTTGTGAACAATGAAACCCAGGATGAGGCCACGACCGGGACGCTGAAGTGGAGCACACCTGCCACTAACGCCTCCAATGCGGGCCGGTACGCCATCAACGGATCGGGACTGAACGCAGCCAACTACCGCTTCAGCCAGGCCGAGACGAACCGCACTGCGTTAACCCTGACACGAGCCGTTTCCCGCGTGCCGGTCATGGGAAACATCACTTTCAAGGCGCCAGGCGCCCAGACCACTCAGGCAATCAACACGCTTCCCCCTACGGGAGCCGGGCAAACGCGAAGTGAAGGCAACGACTCGGTCCAAGACGTCGTCAGTAAGCCGATTCAAATAATTGGCAAGAGCGGCCTGATTTTTATGCAGGCAGATAACGTCAACTTACCAAACGGTTATACCCAAACAGCTTCTGCGGATTGAGCTCAAAACCGTAAAGGCGGGGGCCGCATAGACCACAGCATGCCTAGCCCACCCAGGTACGCGCGTTGCGCCAAATCTGCGACCACGGGCTGGCGCTATCCAAGGGCAACGAAGTCCAGCTCATCTGGATAGCGCGGAACACCCGCTCGGGATGGGGCATCAAAGCGGTGAAACGCCCGTCTGCGGTGGTCACGCCGGTCAGGCCGCCGGGACTGCCGTTGGGGTTGAGGGGATAGGCCTCGGTGGGCGCGCCGTGGTGGTCGACAAAACGCAAGGCTGCAAGCGCCTGTTCCGCATCACCACGGCGGGCGAAGTTGGCAAAGCCCTCGCCGTGCGCCACAGCCACAGGCATGCGCGCACCGGCCATACCGCGCAAGAAGATCGAGGGCGAATCCAGCACCTCCACCAGGCTCAGGCGGGCCTCAAAGCGCTGGCTTTGGTTGGTCGTGAAACGCGGCCAATGCTCTGCGCCGGGAATGATGTCGGCAAGTTCGGCAAACATCTGGCAGCCGTTGCACACACCCAGACCAAAAGTGTCGCTGCGCGCGAAGAATGCCTGGAACTGCGCCGCCAAAGCCGGGTTGAACGTGATGGAGCGGGCCCAGCCGATGCCCGCGCCCAGCGTGTCGCCATAGCTGAAACCGCCGCAGGCCACGATGCCCTGGAAGTCAGCCAGCTTGGCGCGACCACTTTGCAAATCACTCATGTGCACATCGAAGGCGTCAAAGCCCGCTTGCGTAAACGCGTAGGCCATCTCCACATGGGAATTGACGCCCTGCTCGCGCAGGATGGCCACCGCCGGCCGTCGCAGCAGCACCGCCGGGACTTGGGCCAACGCGGTTTGAAGGGCGGCTGGCAGGTGGATGTGCAAGCCGGGATCGTCGGCGCGACCCGCCGCCGCGTGTTCAGCATCGGCGCACGCAGGGTTGTCGCGCTGCTGGCAGATCTTCCAGGAGACGCTGTCCCAGACTTGCTGCAAATCTTCGAGCGAGGCACTGAAAATGGCGCGCGCATCGCGCCAGATTTGCAGCATGCCTTTGCCATCGTTGACGCGACTGCTCTGCGGCCGGGTGGAACCGATCACGTGGCTGTGCTGCGACAAACCGTGTGCTCGCAGGACTTGCATCACCGCTGCCTTGTCGGCACTGCGCACCTGCAGCACCACGCCCAGCTCTTCGTTGAACAGGGCTTGCAAGGTGCGCTCCTCGCGCCGCGCACCGACCTGAGTCGCCCAGTTTTTGCTGTCGCCCACGTCCATGCGGCTGTCCGAGACGCCATCGCCATCGATGACCAGCATGTCCACATTCAACGCCACGCCCACTTGACCGGCAAAGGCCATCTCAGCCACAGTGGCCAGCAGGCCGCCGTCGCTGCGGTCGTGATAGGCCAGGATTTTTCCGTCGGCGCGCAAGGCGTTGACGGCGTTGACCAAAGCGATCAGCAGCTGCGGGTCATCCAGGTCCGGGGCTTCGTCACCCACCTGCTCAAGGGTCTGCGCCAGCACGCTGGCGGCCATGCGCGCCTTTCCCTGACCGAGGTCGATGAGCAGCAAGGCGCTGTCCACCTCCCGGTCGAGTTGCGGTGTGAGCGTGCTGCGCACGTCAGACAGGCTGACGAAGGCGCTGACGATGAGTGAGACCGGTGCGCTGACTTTTTTGACTGCATCAGACTGCGTATCCGCCCACTGCGTGCGCATGGACAGCGAGTCTTTACCTACCGGAATCGAAATGCCCAGCGCGGGGCAGAGCTCCAAGCCGACGGCTTGGACTGTGGCGTACAGGGCGGCGTCTTCGCCGGCCTCGCCGCAGGCGGCCATCCAGTTGGCAGAGAGCTTGACGCGCGATAGCTCAAAAGGCGCGGCCAGCAAATTGGTGATGGCCTCGGCCACGGCCATGCGGCCAGAGGCGGGGGCGTTGAGCGTGGCCAGCGGTGTGCGCTCGCCCATGGCCATCGCTTCACCGGCAAAGCCTTGGTAATCGGCCAGCGTCACCGCGCAGTCGGCCACCGGCACCTGCCAGGGCCCGACCATCTGGTCGCGGTGGGTCAGGCCGCCGACGGTGCGGTCGCCAATGGTGATCAAAAAGCGCTTGGACGCCACGGTGGGATGCGCCAGCACGCGCAGCACGGCGTCTTGCAGGCTCAGCGTGCCGAACTGCAAAGGTGGAAAACGACGCGGAAGGCTGCGCACGTCGCGCTGCATTTTGGGTGGCTTACCCAGCAGCACGTTCATGGGCATGTTGACCGGCGCGTCACCTTGCGCGTCGGAGAGCAGCAAATCACGCTGCTCGGTGGCCACACCCACCACGGCGAAGGGGCAGCGCTCGCGCGCGCAAAGGGCCGCAAATCCAGGTAGCGAATCCGGGCTGATAGCCAGCACATAACGCTCCTGGCTTTCGTTGCACCAAATCTCTTTGGGAGCCATGCCAGTCTCTTCTAGCGGCACGGCGCGCAAGTCAAAACGGGCGCCGCGCCCGGCGTCGTTGGTCAGCTCCGGGAACGCGTTGGACAGGCCGCCTGCGCCGACGTCGTGTATCGCCAATATCGGATTCTTGTCGCCCTGCAGCCAGCACTGGTTGATGACCTCCTGCGCGCGGCGCTGGATTTCGGGGTTGCCGCGTTGCACCGAGTCAAAGTCCAGATCCGCCGCGTTGGTGCCAGTGGCCATGGAACTGGCCGCGCTGCCGCCCATGCCGATACGCATGCCCGGGCCGCCGAGCTGCACCAGCAGGCTCCCAGCGGGAAACTCGATTTTGTGGGTCTGTGCGGCATCAATCACACCCAGGCCGCCGGCAATCATGATGGGCTTGTGGTAGCCGCGCTGCACGGTGTCAACGTTGCTGACCGCCGCTTGCTCATATTCCCGGAAATAGCCCAGCAAGTTGGGGCGGCCGAACTCGTTGTTGAACGCTGCGCCGCCCAGCGGACCGTCGAGCATGATGTCCAGCGCGCTGGCGATGTGCGCCGGTTTGCCAAACGCACTGCCCGCTTGCGGCCACAGGCGCGAGACGCTGAAACCGGTGAGCGCCGCCTTGGGCTTGGAGCCGCGCCCGGTGGCGCCTTCGTCGCGGATCTCGCCACCCGCGCCGGTGGACGCGCCGGGGAACGGCGAGATGGCGGTGGGGTGGTTGTGGGTTTCCACCTTCATCAAAATGTGCTGGGTCGCTGCCTGCGCCTGGTAGCGCGGCGAGACCACCGCACCGCCCGGTGCCGCCGCCACCGCCGCGAAACGCTCAACCCGGGCACCTTCCATCACCGACGCATTGTCGGAATACGCCACCAGCATGTGCTGCGGGTGGGTCTGGTGGGTATGGCGGATCATGCCGAACAGGCTGTGCGGCTGGTCTTGTCCGTCGATGCGGAAGTGGGCGTTGAATATTTTGTGGCGGCAGTGTTCGCTATTGGCCTGGGCGAACATCATCAGCTCGACATCGGTGGGGTTGCGCTGCAAGCCCGTGAAGGCGCCCACCAGGTAATCCATCTCGTCATCCGCCAGCGCCAGACCGAAAGCGGTGTTGGCCCGCTCCAGCGCGGCGCGTCCGCCGCCCAGCACGTCCACGTGTTCCATGGGCGCGGCCTGCAGCGGAGTGAACAAGGCATGCGCGGCGTCCAGACTGGGCAAGGCGCTCTCGGTCATCCGGTCGTGCAACAAAGCGGCAGCGGCAAGCCACTGCGCCGGACTCAGCGTGGGTTTGGAGAACAGGCCGCTGCGCAAGCCGATGCGGTAGACCACCACGCGCTCAATGCGCGCCAGCGTCAGTCCGCAGTTGCGGGCGATGTCGCTGGCTTTGGACGCCCAGGGCGAAACCGTGCCCAGGCGCGGCGCCACCACACAAACGGCGGCATCCTTGGGCGCTGCATCGGCAAGATCGCCGTATTCGAGCAGGGCCGCAAGCCGCACCCGCAGGGCTGCATCAGGCGCGTCCTGCGCGGCAACCAGATGCACATACTGCGCGCTGATGCTGGCGATGTCGGCGTTGATAGCCTGCAAGGCATCCAGCAAACGCGCCGCACGGAAAGCGGGCAAGGCGTTTCCGCCGGGAAAGGAGCTGATGTGCAGGGTCACGGGAATGGGTGGAGGTAGGGGGCGGAGACGGCCCGCAAAGGGCCGCGCAAGTGGCTGGATTTTAATCAGCGGGTCAAGACCACCACGTCGCTGCCGCCCCACCAGACCCAGACGCCATCGCCACTGACCAGCGGCACGCTGGTGTGGCGGGCAGCGTTGGTCTGCGTGACTTTAAGCACCAGACCGGAGGCGAGACGCACGTGGTACGTGGTGAGGCTGCCCAGGTAGGCGATGTCGGCAATCACGCCCTGCACCTGGTTATGGCCGTCTTCGGCAGCGCTGTCGCGCTCGCTGGCCAGCGGAGGTTCGGTTTGCAGGACCATTTTCTCGGGGCGCACTGCGATATCGACTTGCATACCGAGCGTGCCGGTGATCCCATGGCTGATGTAGTGGCGGCATTCAGGGCCCTTGATCACCACATGGTCGGCCTCGTCCACGCTGACCTGGCCTTTGAACAGGTTCACGCTGCCGATGAAGTCGGCAACAAAGCGGCAATTGGGGGTTTCGTAAATTTCCCGGGGCCGGCCGATTTGCAAAATCTTGCCCTCGCTCATGACACCAATGCGGGTCGCCATGGTCATGGCCTCTTCCTGATCGTGCGTCACCATCACGCAGGTCACGCCGACCCGCTGGATGATGTGTACCAGCTCCAACTGGGTGCGTTGACGCAGCTTGGCGTCCAGCGCGCCCAGCGGCTCATCCAGCAACAACAGGCGCGGGCGCTTGGCCAGGCTGCGCGCCAGCGCCACGCGCTGCTGCTGGCCACCGGAGAGCTGATGCGGTTTGCGCTTGGCATAGGGTTTGAGCTGCACCATGTCCAGCATTTCTTCCACGCGCTGGGCCATCTCGGCTTTGGCCATGCCATCGCGCCGCAGTCCGAAGGCCACGTTGTCCCACACATTGAGATGGGGAAACAAGGCATAGCTCTGGAACATCATGTTGATGGGCCGGTCATACGGGGCCAGACCCACCATATCGCGACCGCCAAGCACAATCTGACCGGCAGTTGGGGTCTCAAAGCCGGCAAGCATGCGCAATAAAGTGGACTTGCCGCAACCGGAGGAACCCAGCAGCGCAAAAATCTCGCCCTGCGCGATATCGAGCGACACATCATCGACGGCGTACACATAGTCAAATTGCTTGACCACATGGCGGATTTGCAGGAACGGGGAAGTCGCGGTAGAGGCTGCAGCGGCGGTCATGGTGGTGCGTCTAGGGGGTACGGGTGCGGCGAATGGGTGACGGCGTGGGCGCGTTAGCGGGTGATAGCAGCGCGGCGGGCGCGGCAAGCCTGCCCGAAGGCGCCAAGTATTTCCCGGTAAAACGGATGCTGATCGGTCCGCCACTCGGGGTGCCACTGCACCGCATACGCAAAGCTTTGCGCGCCCGTCACACCGAAGGCTTCCACCAGGCCATCGGGCGCATGCGCCATCGCGGTCAGGCCATCGGCCAAACGGTTCACACCCTGCCCGTGCAGCGAGTTCACCCGCGCCGTCGGACCGCCGGCCCATTGCGCAAACGGGGTACCTGGCACCACATGCACCTCATGCGACAGGCCGTACTGCTCGTCAAACGACAGCTCTTTGTTCTCGCGGTGATCGGCCATGCCGTCGACATCGTGGACTTGCTGGTGCAGCGAGCCGCCCAAAGCCACATTGATTTCCTGAAAGCCCCGGCAAATCCCCAGCAGGGGCACGCCTTGCTCTACGCAGGCGCGAACCAACGGCAGGGTCAGCTCATCGCGGTGCGTATCCAAAGGCAGCCGCGGATCGGTGACTTCTTCCCCGAAATGCGAGGGATGCACATTGGCCGGCGAACCCGTCAGCAAGACCCCGTGCACCATGGACAACATGGCGGGCAGGGCATCGGCTTTGGCAGCCGGAAACAGAACCGGCTCGGCAGCCGCCACCTGTTTGAGCGATATGGCGTACTTTTCTCCCAGCACATAAAAGGGTGACCGCTTTCCGTCTTCTCCCAAAAAACGCCGGTCTACCGGCAGCCAGACCAGAACAGGCGGCTCATGCATCGTTTGCACTCCAAAAATTGCACACACTGCGCCACAGCATAACGCGAGAGCCGATGGGATAATCCACAGCATGACCATCACCTACAAAGACGCCGACGGCATTGCAGGCATGCGCCTGGCCGGAAGGCTGGCCGCCGAAGTGCTGGATTACCTGACGCCCTTTGTGGTGCCCGGGGTGACCACCAACGCGCTGGACAAACTGGCGCACGACTACATCGTCGACGTGCAAGGCGGCATTCCGGCACCGCTCAATTACCGCGGGGGCGGCAAAATTCCGTATCCGAAATCCATTTGCACCTCGGTCAACCACCAGGTCTGCCACGGGATTCCCAACGACAAGGCGCTGAAAAAGGGCGATGTGGTGAACATTGACGTCACCGTCATCAAAAACACCTGGCACGGCGACACCAGCCGCATGTTCATCGTGGGCGACGGCTCGATTGCCGCCAAACGCCTGTGCAGCGTCACCTACGAGGCCATGTGGCACGGCATCCGCATGGTCAAGCCCGGCATCCATTTGGGTGACATCGGATTTGCCATTCAGCGCTTTGCCGAAGGCCAGGGCTATTCGGTGGTGCGCGAGTTTTGCGGCCATGGCATCGGCCAGGTCTTTCACGAGGAACCGCAGGTCCTGCACTACGGCCGCCCGGGAACCCTGGAGATGCTGCGTGAAGGCATGACCTTCACCATCGAGCCGATGATCAACGCCGGACGTAAAGAAATCAAAGACGGTCCGGAGAAAGACGGCTGGACCATCGTCACCGCGGACCGCTCGCTCTCCGCACAGTGGGAGCACACGGTGCTGGTCACGCCTACCGGCTACGAGGTGCTCACGCTTTCCGCAGGCAGCCCACCTGCGCCGGCTTTTGTGGCCGATGCACCCACCTCCGCATCGCCAGCCATCGCCTGAAGCGCCAGCCATGAGCGAACTGCGGGCGCTGCGCGACGCTTACCGGCAGCACAAGGCGCTCATCCTGCAACGGCTGGATCAGCCCACCCTGTCGCCCCGGCGCGTGCGCGCCCTGCTCCAGGCGCTGTCCCAACACGCGGACAACACGCTGTGCGAGCTGGCTGCCCACACGCAGCTGCCCCCCGGCGTTGCGCTGCTGGCGGTCGGCGGCTACGGGCGCGGCGAACTGTTTCCCGCCTCGGATATCGACGTGCTGATCCTGCTGGATGACGCAGCGGGCCCTGCCCATGAGGCCACCCTGCGCAGCGTGGAGCAGTTTGTCAGCAGCTGCTGGGACGCGGGGCTGGAGATCGGCTCGAGTGTGCGAACCGTGGCCGATTGCCTGGCCGAATCGGCCAAAGACGTGACCGTGCAAACCGCGCTGCTGGAGCACCGCTTGGTCTGGGGAACTGCTGCCCTGGTCGATCGGTTTGCGACAGCATTTGCGGCCGCCATGAACCCGCAGGCTTTTCTGGTCGCCAAGACCCTGGAGATGCGCCAGCGTCACAGCCGCTATGAGGACACGCCCTACGCCCTGGAGCCCAATTGCAAGGAGTCGCCCGGCGGCTTGCGCGATCTGCAGGTGATTTTGTGGGTGGCACGCGCCGCCGGCCTGGGTCGCAGCTGGGCCGAGCTGTGCGCCAATGGGCTGGCCACGCCGTTTGAAGTGCAGCGCATCGAACGCAACGAGGCGCTGCTGTTTTTGATCCGCGCCCGTCTGCACCACCTGGCGCGGCGGCGCGAAGACCGGCTGGTTTTTGATCTGCAAACCGCCGTCGCAGAGCATTTCGGCTACCGCTCCACGCTGCCGCAAGACGGCAAAGGCGCTCTGGTGCGCGCCAGCGAGGCGCTGATGAAGCGCTACTACTGGGCCGCCAAAGCCGTCACCCAGCTCAACCAGATTCTGCTGCTCAACATCGAAGAGCGGCTCAACCCCACGACCCATAAGCTGCGCCCGATCAACGCGCACTTCAACGACAAGGCCGGCATGGTCGACGTGGTCAGCGACGACCTGTACCAGCGCGAGCCGCACGCGATTCTGGAGACCTTCTTGGTCTACCAGACCGAAATGGGCCTCAAAGGCCTGTCGGCGCGCACCCTGCGTGCGCTCTATAACGCGCGCGATCTGATGGACGCCCGCTTTCGCAGCGACCCGGTCAACCGCGCCACCTTCATGCAAATCATGATGCAGCCCAAAGGCATCACCCACGCCATGCGGCTGATGAACCAGACATCGGTGCTGGGCCGCTATCTGTGGGTCTTCCGGCGCATCGTCGGGCAAATGCAGCATGACCTGTTCCACGTCTACACGGTGGACCAGCACATCCTGACCGTGCTGCGCAACGTACGGCGCTTTTTCCTGGCCGATCACGCGCACGAGTACCCGTTTTGCTCGCAACTGGCTGCGGGCTGGGATAAGCCCTGGCTGCTGTTCATCGCGGCGCTCTTTCATGACATTGCCAAAGGCCGGGGCGGCGACCATTCGCAGCTGGGCACGCTGGAGGTGCGGCGTTTTTGCAAGCAGCACGGCGTAGGCAAAGACGATACGGCGCTGGCTGAGTTTCTGGTGCGTGAGCACCTGACCATGAGCACCATCGCGCAGAAGTCCGACCTCAGCGATCCCGAAGTGATCCAGGCCTTCGCCCGCCGCGTGGGCCACGAGCGCTACCTCACCGCCCTGTACCTGCTCACCGTAGCCGACATCCGGGGCACCAGCCCCAAGGTCTGGAACGCCTGGAAGGGCAAGCTGCTCGAAGATCTGTACCGTTACACCGCACGCGTTCTAGGCGGCCAGGCCCCGGACCCGCACGCCGATGTGCAGGCGCGTAAGCGCGAGGCGTTGTCGATATTGGCATTGCATGCACTGCCGCACAGCGCGCATGAAGCCTTGTGGAGCACGCTGGACGTGGGCTACTTCATGCGCCACGAGGCCGCCGACATCGCCTGGCACACCAAGCAAATCGGACGCGGCGTTAACAGCGCCAGCCCCATCGTTCAGGCGCGCCGATCGGCCGTAGACCAGGGCCTGCAAGTCATGGTTTACACGGCCGACCAGCCGGAGCTGTTCGCCCGCATCTGCGGCTACTTTGACCAGGCGGGTTTCAGCATCCTGGACGCGCGCATCCACACCACCCGCAACGCCTACGCGTTGGACACCTTCCAAGTCGTCAGCTCGGTGGGCATGGAAGAACACTACCAGGCGCTCACCACCATGCTGGAGAACGACTTGGCGCAGACCATCAGCCGCGCCAGCCCTCTGCCCGCCCCGACCAAGGGTCGCATTTCGCGCCGCGTCAAAAGCTTTCCCATCGCGCCACGTGTCACGCTCAAACCCGATGACAAAGCGCAAAACTGGCTGCTCAATATCAGCGCGAGCGACAAACTGGGCCTGCTCTACTCGGTCGCCCGCGTCCTGGCCCGCCACGAAGTCACCGTGCTGCTCGCCAAAGTCGCCACCCTGGGTGAGCGGGTGGAAGACACCTTCCTCTTGCACGGCGCCGCCCTGCAGCACAACAAGGTGCAGATTGCGATGGAGACGGAGTTGTTGGAGGTTTTGGGGGGATAGGCGAAGGGGCTTGACCCGTTTGACAGATTCCGTAGCCCAGATCACAATTCGCCCGTGATTCACTCATTCTTGTGCGGCGATACCGAGGCGCTCTTCGCGAGCAAGGCGGTATCCCGTTTCAGGAACATGGAGCGCGTGGCGCGGCGCAAGCTCTTACAACTGCATGCTGCTCCAGATTTAGCCAGTTTGAGGGTCCCGCCTGGAAATCAACTGGAAGCGCTCAAGGGCGACCGCAGGGGGCAACACAGTATCCGCATTAATGACCAATGGCGCATTTGTTTTGTGTGGCAGGAAGACGGCGCATACCAAGTTGAAATCGTGGATTACCACTAAGGACTTAACGATGGCTGAACTACTGGATGAAATTCACCCTGGCGAAATCTTGCTGGAAGACTTCATGAAACCGATGGGCATCTCGGCCCGCCAACTGGCCGCCGACATTGACGTGTCTCCCAGCCGTATCAGCGACTTGGTCAACGGTAACCGCCCGATTACCGCGGATACCGCAGTCCGGCTAGGCCTATTTTTTAATATGTCACCCCGGTTCTGGATGAATCTGCAAACCGAGTACGACATGCGGGTGGCGGCGCGCACCTTGACCGACAAAATCGCACCCAGGATTCGGGTTTTTCAAGTACCGGTGGGGGCGTGATTTTTATTTGATGGCTGCTGGTCCGAATCGCCGACTTCGCCGCCCGCGCGACAATCCCGCCTCATGACCACCGACACCCTGCTCACCCTCAAACTGCCCGAGGGCTACAGCTTCGCCGATCTGAAATTGCGGCGCTATGCGGCGGACGCGATTGATCTGGATATGGATTTGTTCAAGTTGGTGTGCACGCTCAACGGCATGGACTTTGACCGGGTCTTGCAGAACCCCGGGCCGGTGGTGACGTCGGTTTTGACGGTTTGGTACAAGCGCCACCTGGCCGATGGCGGCGCGCCGGATGCGCTGATGGAAGACCTGCGGCGGCAGGAGCAGCGGCTGAACTAAGGGGGCTGCAGCCCTGCGCGCTCAGTCGTCTTCCGCGGCAGCGATGTCCGGGAACAACACATCGGTGAATCCGAGCTGCGTGAGGTCGGTCATGCGCATGGGGTACAGCGTGCCCCAGAGGTGATCGCACTCATGCTGTACGACGCGGGCATGAAAGCCCTGGACCGTGCGGTCTATCGGGTCGCCATACTGGTTGAAGCCGGTGTAGCGGATATGGCCGAAACGCGGAACCATGCCGCGCAGGCCGGGCACCGAGAGGCAACCTTCCCAATCGCTTTCCATAGCAGTCTCTATCGGGATGATGACCGGATTAATCAGCACGGTTTGCGGAACCACCGGGCGGTCCGGGTAGCGCGGGTTGGACGCGCCGGAGCCAAAGATCACCACCTGCAAATCCACGCCAATTTGCGGTGCCGCCAGGCCCGCACCGTTGGCTGCCCGCATGGTGTCGATCAGGTCGCTGACCAGCAAATGCAGCGCGTCGGTATCAAAGGCGGTGACCGGCTGCGCGTGGCGCAGCAGGCGCTTGTCGCCCATTTTCAGAATCTCACGCACTGCCATCGAGCATCTCCCGTAAACGCGCTTCGTCAATCACCGCCACGCCGAGTTCCTGGGCCTTTTCCAGCTTGCTACCCGCTTCCGTTCCGGCCAGCACAAAGCTGGTTTTCTTGCTCACCGAGCCGGCCACTTTGCCCCCGGCGTTTTCAATCAAGGCCTTGGCCGCGTCGCGCCCCAGCGTGGGCAGGGTGCCGGTGATGACGAAGGTGAGGCCAGCAAAAGGTTTGGGCGCGTCACTGGCCGCTTCGATGGCAGGCCAATGGATACCGCAGGCGCGCAGCTGCTGCACCGCCTCACGGTTGTGGGGCTGGTCAAAAAAGGTACGGATGCTCAGGGCCACGGTGGGGCCTACGTCATTGACGTCCAGCAATTGTTCCTCGGTCGCATCCATCAACGCGTCCATATCGCCGAAATGCCGGGCCAGTTCTTTGGCCGTGGCCTCACCCACATGGCGTATGCCCAGGCCGAACAAAAAGCGCGGTAGCGTGGTGGCCTTGGATTGCTCCAGCGCGTCCACGATGTTGCGCGCCGACTTCTCCGCCATGCGGTCTAGCGCGGCCAGCGCGCTAAATCCCAGGCGGTACAAATCCGGCAGCGTGCGGATCAAGCCGCCGTCCACCAGCTGGTCCACCAGCTTCTCGCCCAGGCCCTCGACCTCAACTGCGCGGCGCTGGGCGAAATGCAAGATGGCTTGCTTGCGCTGCGCGCTGCACACTAGGCCGCCGGTGCACCGGTAGTCGGCCTCGCCTTCTTCGCGCACGGCAGCCGAGCCGCAGACCGGGCAGTTGCGCGGCATGGTGAAGATGTCGCCTCGCAGCGCGTCCTGTCCAGCAGGCTGCGGCAAAACGGACACCACTTCGGGAATCACATCGCCCGCGCGGCGCACCAACACGGTATCGCCCACGCGCACGTCTTTGCGGCGGGCCTCGTCTTCGTTGTGCAGCGTGGCGTTGGTGACGGTGACGCCGCCCACAAATACCGGCGCGAGTTTGGCCACGGGCGTGAGTTTGCCGGTACGGCCCACTTGCACATCAATCGCCAGCACCTGCGTGCTTTGCTCTTGCGCGGGGTATTTGTGCGCCACGGCCCAACGGGGCTCGCGGCTGACAAAGCCCAGGCGCTGCTGGAGCGCCAAGCTGTTGACTTTGTAGACCACGCCGTCAATCTCAAAAGGCAGGGTCTCGCGCTGCGCGCCCATGTCGGCATGGAACTGCACCAGCGCATCGGCTCCTTCGGCCACCCGGTTCTGCTGCGCCACCGGAAAGCCCCAGTCTTTCAGGGCTTGAAGCATGGCCGCGTGGCTGCTCCACGGCGGGCCACTCTGCACCTCGCCAACGCCGTAGGCAAAAAAGCTCAAGGGCCGCTGCGCGGCGATGGCGGGGTCGAGCTGGCGCACCGCACCGGCAGCCGCATTGCGCGGGTTAACGAAGGTCTTCTCTCCCTTCTCGCCAGCTTCAATGCGGGCGCGCTGGCGGGCATTCAGCGCCTCAAAATCCGCCCGCCGCATGTAGACCTCGCCGCGTACCTCCAGCACCGGCGGCGCGTCGTGCAGCCGCAGCGGAATCTGCCCGATGGTGCGGATGTTCTGGGTCACGTCTTCGCCGTATTCGCCATCGCCACGCGTCGCCGCCTGCACCAGCACGCCACCCTCGTAACGCACGCTCATGGCCAGACCGTCGAACTTCAGCTCGGCCAGGTATTCGACCGCCGGGGCGTTGTCTTCCAACTCCAGCTCTTTGCGGATGCGCGCATCAAAAGCCTGCGCGCCGCTGGGGCCGTTATCGGTTTCGGTGCGGATGCTGAGCATGGGCACGGCGTGGCGTACGGTGGCAAAGCCGTCGAGCAAGCTGCCGCCCACGCGCTGGGTGGGCGAATCGGGCGTGCGCAGTTCCGGGTGCGCGGTCTCCAGCGCTTGCAATTCTTGGAACAGGGCGTCGTAGGTGGCATCGCTGACCAGGGGGGCGTCCAGCACGTAGTAGTGGTGCCCGTATTGATGGAGCGCAGCGCGCAGTTCGGCAGCGCGGCGTTCTGCGTCATGGTCCTGCAAAGCCATGGCCGCAGAAGTTTTCAGGCGAAGAGGCGGCGCGCCAGCGGTGAACCGGCGGCCAGATCGCGCTCTTCAAGCACGCGGTACAGATCGACCAGGTCGCGCGCGATGCTTTCCATGGCCTTGGGGTTGAGCGGGTGTCCGCTGTCGTCAACCACCGCACCATCCATCTCCTGCGCCAGGCTGGTGGCGATGCGCACCATGCGTTCAAAGGGTTGCAGCGCAGATTCGATATGGGGCACATCCAACGTGATGCGCAGATCGCGGATGGCGCTTTGGTCGGGGTCGTCCGCCATGGCAGCTTGCGGGTCAAAGGCCAGCGCCAGCACCGGCGGCAAGCCCTCTTGCGGGTTGGGCAGCACCATGCGCCCGGGCAACTGGCCCGCCACAAACCCCACGCGTGCGGCGTTTTGCTGCACATAACCCGGGCTCCAGGCGGCCTGCTTGGCGCGCAGGTTCAAGCTCAGCTGCGCGTCGTACTGGGTGGCAAAGGTATCAAGCTCACGGGCGCGGGCGACTTCGTCGGCCATCTCAGGGAACTCGACGACGCCGTCCAGCGCATCCGCCAGCGACTGGGTTTTGACCACGAAATCCGAGAACTCAATCTCGCTGAGTGCACCCGAGCGGTTGGCCAACTGCACGCCGGCTTGCAAGGAGATGTAACGGGCGCCCGCCACCGGCGCCTCCCACCCGCCGGTGGCCGGGTTGAAACCCTCCACCGAAAACGGCTTGCTGCCCACGCGGTTGGTGGCGGGTAGCGCGGCCAGTACGGCCTCGCCGGACCAGATGTGCTGGGGCATTTCCGGCTCGATGGTGGCAATCAGGTCGATCAGTGCATCCATGGCCGGGCGGCGGGCGGGCTCGGGAACCATGAACCGGGTTTCCCCATCGAGCATCCCGCCCATATCCGGTTCACCTTCGAGGGTGCCGGGGTCCAAACCTTTCCCCAGCGCAGCGTCGGCCACATCGACCGGCCGGGGCAGGTCAGGCTCGGCTTGGCGCGGCGCGCTGCGGCGCGTCATCCACCACCCGTGCAGCTGGATGCCGCAGACCGCCGCCACGCCCAATGCAATCAGTCCCCAATAAAAATCACTCATGGCCAAACCCACTGCGCGGCGATCAGGCGGCGCCCGCCAGTTGAACCGCCGACGCCATATCCACCACGACAATGCGTGAGACACCCTGCTCCTGCATGGTCACGCCGATCAGCTGCTCGGCCATTTCCATCGCGATCTTGTTGTGGCTGATGAACAGGAACTGCGTACCCTGGCTCATGCTGCGGACCAACTTGGCATACCGCTCGGTATTGGCGTCGTCCAGCGGTGCATCCACCTCGTCGAGCAAACAAAAAGGCGCGGGGTTGAGCTGGAAGATCGCAAACACCAAGGCAATGGCCGTGAGCGCTTTCTCGCCGCCTGAGAGCAAATGGATGGTCTGATTTTTCTTGCCCGGGGGCTGGGCGACAACCTGCACGCCCGCATCCAAAATTTCTTCACCAGTCATCACCAGTTGCGCGGTGCCACCGCCGAACAGCTCAGGGAACATGCGCCCGAAGTGGCTGTTGACCTGCTCAAAGGTGGCGGCCAGGAGCTCGCGGGTCTCAGCATCAATCGTGCGGATGGCGTCTTCCAAGGTGGCCATGGCTTCCTGCAAATCGGCGCTTTGGGCATCCAAAAAGGTTTTGCGTTCACCGGCAACTGCCAGCTCTTCGGGGGCAGCGAGGTTGACCGCGCCCATCGCAGCAATGGCGTGGTTCAAACGCTCGATCTCCGCCTGTAAACCGGGCAGACGCACCTTGCCATCGGCCAGGCTGGCGGCCAATGCGTCCAGGTCCGCTTTGGCCTCGGTCAAGAAGCCGTCGAACTGCTCGTAGCCCAGGCGCGCAGCCTGCTCTTTGAGCTGGAAATCGGTGATGCGCTGGCGCAGGGGCTCCAGCTCGTGTTCGAGTTTCAAGCGGCGCTCGTCACTGGCGCGCAAGGTGGCGGTGAGGCCGTCATAGCGCGTGCGCTGCGCCGCAAGCGCCTGCTCGCGCTCCAGCTTCAGGGCCAGCGCGTCTTGCAGGCCGGCGGTTGCGGCCGCATCGTCCAATTGCAGCAACTCAGCCTGCGCCGCGTCCAGCTCTTGCTGCAAGGTGGCGCTTTGCTGCTCGGCGGTTTGCACGGCGCGCGCCAGTTCGGCCAAGCGGGCCTGAACGCTGCGCTGGGAAAACTGCGCCTCTTGCGCCTGGCGCTCCAGGGTGCGGTGCTGGTCACGCCACTGCGCGAGCTGGCGCTGCGCACCCAGCACCTGGTCATCGAGCGTGGCGTGCGTCTCCTGGGCCTGCCCCAACTGTTCGTCCAGGGTTTCGAAACGGCTGTCGGCCTGGCTGCGCCGGGCCGCGAGTGCATCCAACTGCGCTTGCACTTCACCCAGATCGGCGTCGAGCTGGGTGGCGCGGCTACGGGTCTGCTCGGCCAACTGCGCCGCCCGCAAAGATTCCATTTGCAAGGCGTGGCTTTGACTCTGGGCCTGGGCCGCCTGCTGGCGCAGCCGCTGCAAAGCCTCGGAACTTTCGGCGTAGAGCGCCTCGGCCTGGGCGAGTGCGCGGCGCGCTTCGGCCAAGGTCTTGGTCTGCGCGGCAACGGTGCGCTCCAGCGTGGTGATTTCCTGCGCACGCGCCAGCAAACCGGCCTGCTCGGAATCCGGCGCATACAAACCCACGCTGTGCGCCGTGACAACATGGCCGCTGCGCAGATAAAAGGCCTCGCCCGCACCCAGGCGGCCGCGCTGGGCCAAGGCTTCTTCGAAACTCTCGGCGCTGTAACAACCTCGCAGCCAATCAGCCAGCACGCGCCCCTGCGCTGGGTGGTGCGACTGCACCTGCGCCATCAAGGGCGGCAAGGCGGGCGCAGCATCGGCTTGCGCAGCCTGCGCGTCGGGAGTGAAAAATGTCAGCTTGGTCGGCGGCGGGTCCACTGCAAAGGCGGCCACCATGTCCAGCCGCGAGACTTCCAGGGCGCCCAGGCGCTCGCGTAGCGCGGCCTCCAAGGCGCTTTCCCAGCCCGGGGCCACTTGCAAACGGCTCCACAGCGCCTGCAAACCATCCAGCCCGTGCTTGCGCAACCAGGGCCGCAATTTGCCTTCGGTGGTGACGCGCTCCTGCAGTGCCTTGAGCGCGCCCAACCTCGCCGACACATCGGCCAGGGCAGACGATTCGGTGTTGACGCGCTGCTGCTGGTTGCGCCGCTGCGCGTCCAGCGCGGGCAGCGCCTCTTGCGCTTGCAGCAACTGAGCTTGCGCAGCCTCGTTCGCAGCAGCGGCCTCCGTGGCCCGGGTGGCCAGCGCCTGCAACTGCGCGTCATCGGGTGCGGCCAGCGCCTGGCGGTCAGCACTGAGGCGCTCAGCGCGGCCCTGGAGTTGGCGCTCCTGCTCCTGCATGCTGCGCTGCTCAGCAGCCAGCACCTGGATTTCCTGCTGCACCAGCGCCACGGCGCTGCGCTGCGTTTCCGCTGCCGCTTGGGCGCTTTGCAAGCCGGCCTCCAAGACCGGTAACTGAGCGTCCAGCGCCTGCAATTGCGCGGTCAGCGCGCTGACCTGGTTCTCGCCGCCCTCCAGCGACGCGGTGACTTGCACGGTGTCCACCTGGGCGTCTTCGCGACGCTGGGCCCATTGGCGGATTTGCTCGCCCAGGCTGCTGATGCGCTGGGTGCTGCGCTGGCGGCCGTCGACCACAAAACGGATTTCAGCCTCCAGACGACCGACTTCGGTGCTGGCCTCATACAGCGCGCCCTGGGCCTGGTTGACGTCGTCACCGGCGGCGTAATGGGTTTGGCGCACCTGCTCCAGATCGGCTTCGGTCTGGCGCAAATCGGCGGTGCGCGATTCCAGCGCGTTGGTCGATTGCGCCGCCTCGGCCAGCACCCGGGTTTGTTCGGCAGCGGCCTCGGCGCGCTTCAAAAACCACTGCTGCTGCTGCTTGTGGGTGACGTCTTTTTGCAAAGACTGAAACTGCACCGCGGCTTCGGCCTGTTTTTCGAGTTTGCTCAGGTTGGCGCTGAGCTCGCGCAGGATGTCTTCGACGCGGGTCAGGTTCTCGCGCGTGTCGGCGATGCGGTTTTCGGTTTCGCGGCGGCGCTCTTTGTATTTGGAGACCCCGGCGGCTTCTTCCAGGAACAGGCGCAGCTCCTCGGGGCGCGACTCAATGATGCGGCTGATGGTTCCCTGGCCGATGATGGCGTAGGCGCGCGGGCCCAGGCCCGTGCCCAGAAACACATCTTGCACATCCCGGCGGCGCACCGACTGGTTGTTGATGAAATAGCTGGAGGTGCCATCCCGCGTGAGGGTGCGGCGCACTGCGATCTCGGCGAACTGGCCCCATTGCCCGCCGATGCGGTGGTCGGCGTTGTCAAACAGCAGTTCCACGCTGGCGCGGCTGGCGGCTTTGCGCTGGGTGGTGCCGTTAAAAATGACGTCCTGCATTGACTCTCCGCGCAACTCACTGGCGCGGCTCTCGCCTAAAACCCAGCGCACCGCGTCCATGATGTTGGATTTACCGCAACCGTTGGGCCCGACCACGCCCACCAACTGCCCGGGCAGTTGCAGGTTCGTCGGCTCGGCAAAGGACTTGAAGCCGGAGAGCTTGATGGAGTGAAGGCGCACGGCGGGGCGGTTTTTCCGGAACGAGGGAGTTGGAGTTATGGGGCCGGCGGGGTGCGCGGGGCGCCCTTACGCAGCTTTTTCGATGATAACCCGCACTTCTTCGCGCAAAACGAGCATCAGGGCGCGCAGCGCGGGCCAGGCGGCACGGGCGTCCAGCACAGCGGCCGCCTTACAAAACATTTCTATTTGCACAATTGATTGCGCCATGTCTTCGGGGCAGAACATGGGTAACACGCCCTTGAGCCCGTGCAGGACCAATGCCGCGCGCGACAGATCACCCTGCGCCAGCGCGCTATCGAGCCGCAGCGTGTCGTCGTCCAATGTTTTCAAGAGCACGGGCAGCAGCGCCTCAATCACCTCGGGACCGCCGACTGCCTGCAGGGCTTGTGCATAGCGCAGCAGGGGCGTTGCAGCGGCGCCGGGGCCGCTCGGGTCATGTGGGTGGCCGGGCATGCGGAAATACTAACGGACGCAGCGTGGCGGCGATAATGCCCGCCCATGAATCCCCACCTCGCCCGCCTGCAGGCCTATCCATTTGA
>CANFTU010000016.1 GCA_947450005.1 Comamonadaceae bacterium
AGCAGACCCGGATGTTCCGCGCAGATTTTGCCGCCGATGACAACCGTCTTCGGGTTGAACAGCGCATCCAGGTTTTGGATTAACACGCCCAGGTAATGTCCGGCACGCGCCACATCCGCAGACCCCTTGATGGCGCGCGCACCAATGAAGGCCTCTGCGCAGCCGTGCCGGCCGCAGGAACACACGGGTCCGTCGATTTGCAAAATCGTGTGGCCAATTTCACCGGCAGCACCCCGGGCGCCGGTGAAAAGCCGGTCGTTGAGCACAATGCCGGCGCCCACCCCCACATCGCAGTTGATGAAGATGAGCGGATCGTCTTTGGCCCCGGCACCGAACTCGTATTCGCCCAGGGCTGCCGCATCCGCATCGTTTTGCACATACAAGGTTCCGCACGCAATACCGGCCGTGGCCAAGGCGCTGCGCACCATGCCCAGGAAGTCGAGATTGCGCCAGCCCAGGTTGGGGGCAAAGTGCACCAGCCCTGTGCTGTCATGGACCGCACCCGGCAAGCACACACCCACGCCGCTGATGGTGATGTGGCGCGCCGCGAGATCTGCGCACAACGGCTTCAGCAGTGCCGTGGCCTGGGTGCACACCGCTTGCGGGTCGGCGCCGTGCAGCGGCACTTCGTGCTCGGAAAAAACCTCTCCGGTGAGCGAGACACAGACGATACGCAGGCATTCCACAGCCACTTCCATGCCGATCAGCACGCGGCCTTCGGCATTGAGTTGCAGCGGCGTGGAGGGGCGGCCCAGGCCATCTCCGCTGACCGGCGGGCTGGCCTCCACGAGCCACTGCTCGTCCAGCAGCTCGCGCACCAACACGCTGACGGTGGATTTGGTGAGGCCGCTTTGGGCCGCCATCCGCGCACGCGACAAACCGCTGTGCTGCTGCATCAAACGCAGCAACACGCTGCGGTTGATGCGCTTGAGCAACTGCTGGTCGCCAGTGGTTTGCATGGACGGGCGCCGGCGGCGGCTAGCGTGCGGGTCTTTCGGTTTGGGCTTTACCCGCCGGCGCTTTGCCCGCGATGATCATGCCCAGCACCTCATCCTCGGTCACATCCTGCGTGCGGTAAGTGCCGATGCGCTTGCCGTTTTTCATTACGGCGAGTCGGTCGCTCAGCGCAAACACATCGTGCATGTCGTGGCTGATCAAGAAGATGCCTACGCCTTCGGCTTTGAGCTGCTGGATCAGATTGCCCACCATCGCGGTTTCCTCCGGGCCCAGCGCGGCGGTCGGCTCGTCCATGATCAGTATGCGGGCGTTGAAATAAATCGCCCGCGAAATCGCCACCACCTGGCGCTGCCCGCCGGAGAGACGGCGCACCGGAATGCGGATGTTGGTGAAGTTCTTGTTCAGGCGCTGAAACACCTTCCGGGCGTCGGCATCCATGCGGTGGTCGTCCAGCGTGCGCCAGCGGGTCAGCAGCTCACGCCCCAAGAACAGGTTGGCGACCGCGTCCAGGTTGTCGGCCAGCGCCAGCGTCTGGTAGATCGATTCGATGCCCAGGTTTTGCGCATCTGACGGTGAGCGGATTTGCACTTTTTCGCCCGATAAAAAGACCTCGCCGCTGTCGATCGGGTAGGCGCCGGCCAGCATCTTCATCAGCGTGGATTTGCCTGCGCCGTTGTGGCCCAGCACAGCCACCACTTCGCCGGGATACAGGTTCAGGCTGACATCATCAACCGCGTGCACGCCGCCGAAGGCTTTGCGGATATTGCGCAGCTCAACCAGGCAGCGGCTGGTGTCAACCGCCGTCTTCTTGTGGGGGGTGTTGTCCATGGCGTTCACAGCGTGTCTCCCGTCCATTTGCGATAGGCCACGTCAAAGACCACGGCCGCAATCAGCACCTGGCCGATGATGATGTAGCGCGTACCAATTGACACGTCCAGCAGCAGCATGCCGCTGTCAATGCATTGCATGATCAGCGCACCCAGCACCGAGCCAATGATGGTCCCGCTCCCGCCGGCCAGCGCCGTACCACCGATCACGGTGGCCGCAATCACCAGCAGCTCCAGGTTGTTACCCAGCGAATTGGTACCGGCATTCAGCCGCGAAATGGCCACAATGGCAGCGATGGTGATGAGCACCGACAGCAGCAGAAACAGCAGCAGGGTGACGCGGCGCACCGGAATACCGACCAGCGCCGCTGCGTCCGGATTGCCGCCGATGGCAAAGATGTAGCGTCCGAAGCGTGTGCGGTGGACCAGAAAGGAAATCACCAGCGCCACCGCACCCCAGATCAGCACGGGGATCGGTATGCCTTGGGGTGCTTCTTTGTTGGGGATGTGGTACGCGTTCATCGTAGCCACAAAGGCGAGGACGATGGCCATTGGAATGGACACCAGCAACAGGTCCACCCAGGCCGGGTTGGTCGGCACGCCATACATCTTTTTGGCGCGGCGCTTGTTCAGCATGGAGAGCAGCAGACCCAAGCAGAGCAGGGCGGCCAGAATCCAGCTCGCCGTGGTGCCGATGCCACCGTTGTAGCCGCCACCCAACTTTAAAAAGAAGGGGTCAGCCAGCGGTTGGGTTTTGCCGTCGGCAACCAGATAAGCCGCGCCGCGAAAAGACATCAGGCCACCCAGGGTCACGACAAAAGAAGGGACGCCCACAAAGGCAGTCAACGCGCCCTGGTACATCGATACCGCAATCGCAGCAGCCAGGCCCATCAGGCAGGCCGACTGCCAGGACCAATTGGCGGTGTAAATCAAAAAGGCGATCAAAACGCCCACAAAACCCATCACCGAGCCGACCGACAGGTCAATGTGGCGCGCCACGATGATCAGCACCATGACAGTGGCCAGAATACCCACCACCGCGGTTTGCTGGGCGATGTTGTAAAGATTTTCCGGCGATAAAAAGATGCCTTCGGACAAGGCGTTGAAAACCAGCGCAATCACAATCAGCACGGCCGACATGAGCACCATGCGCCAGTCAATCTGGGCGCGTTTGAGGGTTTGCCAGTCAATATTCATACAGACTCCCGGGGGTCAGAAACAACACCGCGGGCTCGTGGCCCGCGGCGTTGGGGTCTAAAAGCTGGATGTCAGCTGATTACTTGCAGACAGCCACTTTCGATGCGTCCACACCTTTGCACAGGGCTTCCTTGGAAATGTGGCCAGCCTTGAGCACCACGTCCAGGTTCTCACGGGTCACAGGGATAGGCTTCAGGAAGATGGACTTCAGGGTCATCTTCTTCTCGCCGCCAGCCCAATCGGCCGCGCCGGTCACCGGCTTGCCAGCACCCAGTTCCACCGCCGCTTTGGCAGCAGCAGTGCCCAGATCCGCCGAGTTCTTCCAAACCGACACGGTTTGGGTGCCCAGGGCCACGCGGTTCAGCGCAGCCAGGTCACCGTCTTGTCCGGAAACCGGAATACCTTGCAGACCTTTGGCGGTCAACGCAGCGACCACACCGCCGGCCATGCCGTCGTTTTGGGCGACCACAGCGTCAACTTTGTTGCCGGTTTTGGTCAGGATCTGTTCCATGTTCTTCTGCGCGTTCTGGGGATTCCAGCCGGCGGTGAACTCTTCACCAACGATCTTCACGTCGCCTTTTTTGATGGCGTCAGCCAAAACTTCGCCCTGGCCTTCGCGCAGGAAGTTGGCGTTTGCATCGCCCGGGTCACCCTTGATGATGGCGTAGTTGCCTTTTGGCTTGACAGCCAGGATGGCGCGGGCGGTCATGCGGCCGACTTCCTTGTTGTCAAAGGTGATGTAGGTCACGCCGGGCGCTTCGAACAGGCGGTCATAGGCGATCACGGGGATCTTCTGTTGGGCCGCTTTGTTGACTGCGGGCAGGATGGCGTCTTTGTCGCGACCCAGAATGATCAGGACTTTGGCGCCCTTGGCGATCAGACCGTCGATGTCCGACAGTTGCTTCTCGGTGGAAGCGCCGGCATCCGACATGATGTACTTGGCACCGGCCTTGGCCAGCTCAGCCTTGATGGCTGCTTCGTCGGTTTTCCAGCGCTCTTCTTGGAAAGCGTCGTAGCTCACGCCGACGACGAGTTGTGCAAAAGATGAGCCTGCGGCCAATGCGATGGCCAGCGCGCTGATGTGACGTTTCAATTTCATGCGTTATCTCCGGATGTGAATAGGCCCCTGGGGGCAGCGTTAAGTTCTGTTGCAGTCCATTTCCTACCGGCGTCAAACATGGAGCACATGATTTAGTTCGGGCGGAAAACCAATTATTACCAAGAACCGGCAGCGCCCGACCTAGGGGAAACCCCTGTTTGGACCCGCTGCAGCCGGTACGCGACGGCACCCGGCAGCGCGTTTCCCGCTAACTGACACCCAAAATTGGCACGGATACTGCTGCAGATGCCCCTGCGGGCGCGTCATTTCTGACACCGGCCACCAAGCGTATGGCTGGCTATCCGCCCGATAACCGGAGTGGCAGCATGGGACCTGATATCCACGTTTCTTCGATGACCCGTTCCCTCCCGCAGGGTGGCCAGCCAGCGCAGCAGGATGAGCGCCAGCGTGCGCGCACCCAGCGCTTGCGCAGCCTGCTTCTGGCCATCCAAAGTGGCCCGGTTGACGCGGCACGCCTGGCCTTCACGGCACTGACCCTGCACGACGGGGAGCTCAACCACCATCCGGTGATCGCCCGTATCGGTACCGCATTGCAAAGCAGCCTTTTGCCTGAAGCCTGGCGCATCGCCCAGGAATTGCGCACCCCGTTCCCATTGGCTTTCCACGCCGCTGCCCTGAAAACCGTGGACGCCGAGCCCGCACCGCGCGGCTTTTTCGGCGGTTTCAGCGGGCGCATGTTTGATTTGTCTGCCTGAGGCCTGATTCGAGCCTGGGCGACTACCATCGCCCTATGTCGCAAACGCCTATCGCGCCGGTCCTGCAGATCACCGGCCTTCGCAAAACCGTGCCTGGCGGGCGAACCCTGTTTGACGGCCTGCATGTGCACTTGCATCCGGGCGAGATCGTGGCGGTCATGGGTGAATCGGGGGCCGGCAAATCCAGTTTATTGAACCTGGTAGCCGGACTCGATGTGCCGGATGCCGGCCACATCGCGGTGCAGGGTCAGGCCCTCGCGCATCTCGATGACGATGCCCGCACCACGCTGCGGCGCGACCACATCGGTTTTGTGTTCCAAGCCTTTCACATCCTGCCGCACCTGAGCCTGGCGCAGAACGTGGCGCTGCCGCTGGTCTTAGCGGGCCAGGGCGGTGCCGGCGCACTGGCGCGGGCACAGGAGATGCTCGAGGCCTTGGGGCTGGGCGGACGCGGTCGGGACTACGCCGCGCAGCTCTCGGGGGGCGAGTTGCAGCGCATTGCCATCGCCCGCGCTTTAGTCCACCAACCGGCGCTGATCCTGGCCGACGAGCCCACCGGCAACCTCGACCCCGAGACCGCCGCACGGATTTTGGAGCTCTTTGCCGATACGGTTCGCCGGTCGGCAATTGCCGCCCTGATCGTCACCCATTCCGAGCGCGCGGCCGCCGTGGCAGACCGGGTCCTGGTGCTGACTGCGCGCGGCCTGCATGCGCACCATGGCGGCTGAAGGAAGCGCGCGCGGCGCGTTGCCGATAGCGTCGGCACCCGGATGGCAGACGCTGGCCCTGCGCTGGATGGCCGTGGCCGAACTGCGCGCGCACCCGGCGCGCTGGCTGACCGCCGCACTGGCCATTGCCATCGGCGTGGCGCTGGGTTACGCGGTGCATCTGGTCAACCGTTCGGCGCTGGATGAATTTGCCCGCGCCGTACAAACGGTTAACGGTGCCGCCGACCTGCAAGTGCAAGCCACGCAGGCGCTGGGTTTTGATGAGAACCTGTACCCGGTGCTGGCCCGGATTTCCGGCGTGGCACAGGCCAGCCCGGTGGTGGAAGTCACGCTGACCTTGCCCGATCGCCGCCGCCTGACGGTGCTGGGCTTGGACGTATTGCGTGCGGCCCGGGTCACACCCGCCTTGCTGGGGCGGCCTTTCACGGGCGAACCCTCTGCGGCGGGCGCGGGCGCGGCGTTCGATATTTTTTCCGAGGACGCGGTCTATCTCTCCAGCGCGGCGGCCGGCGCACTGGGTGCCCAGCCCGGGCACGCGGTGCCCCTGGGCGCGTCCACACCGCAGGCGCAGTGGATTTACCGGGGCACGCTGCCCGGCGCATCAGACAGCCGCTTGTTGGCGGTCATGGACATCGCCGCAGCCCAATGGCGGCTGGGCAGCTTGGGGCGCCTGCAGCGCATCGACCTGTCGCTGCAGCCCGGTGCCGATGCCGCTGTGGTGCAAGCCGCCGTGCGGGCCGTGTTGCCAGCGGATGCGCAATTGGTCACTGCGCAATCGGAAGCCCAGCGCAGTGACAGCCTGTCGCGCGCCTACCGGGTGAATTTGGAAATGCTGGCCATGGTGGCGCTGCTCACAGGCGGGTTTCTGGTGTATTCCGCGCAGTCCTTGTCGGTGGTGCGGCGGCGTGCGCCCTTCGCGCTGTTGCGGGTGCTGGGCTTGCACGAGGGTGCTTTATTGCGCCAGTTGCTGGTCGAGGGTGCGGCGTTGGGCGTCTTGGGTTCAGTGCTTGGGCTGGCGCTGGGTGCGGGACTGGCGGCGCTGGCCCTGCAGTTTTTGGGCGGCGATCTGGGCGGTGGCTATTTCGCATCCACGCGGACCGCCTTGAGCCTGTCACCGCTTGCGGCCCTGGTCTTTTTCCTGCTCGGCGTGCTAGTGGCCATTGCCGGCAGCCTGTGGCCGGCGCTGCAGGCCTTGCAGGTGCAGGCGGCGGTGGCACTCAAGGCGGGCGTGGATGCAATCGATCCCCGGCAGCGCCCCCGCTTGCGCGCTGCCGCCGTATTGCTGCCTTTGGGCGCACTGGCCGCGCTGGCGCCGCCGGTGGCCGGCTTGCCGCTGTTTGGCTATGCGTCGATTGCCATCATCCTGGCAGGTGGCATTGCCGCAACGCCTTGGCTGGCGCGGGTCCTGCTGGCACCCTGGCAGATGCGCGTGGAGGCACGGGCGACCCGATTTGCCGCCTTGTACCTGGCGATTCAGCGCCTGTGGGGTGCGCCGGGGCAGGCGGCGATCGCCTTGTCCGGGGTGGTTGCAAGCACCAGCCTGATGGTGGCCATGGCACTGATGGTGGCCAGTTTTCGCGGCTCGGTAAACGAATGGATGCACAACATCCTGGCCGCCGACGTGTATCTGCGTATCGAAGGCGCTGAAGGCGCTGGCCTGGACCCTGCGGCGCAGGAGCGCCTGCGCGCAACACCCGGCGTGGCGCGGGTGGCTTTTCGCCGCACGGTTCTGTTGCGCCTGGACCCGCAGCGTGCGCCGGTGGCGCTGCTGGCAAGCCCGATCGATCCGGCCAAGCCGGATGAAAGTCTGCCGCTGGTCGGCACAGCGCTTCCGGTGCCGGCGGGCCACATCGGAGTCTGGGTGTCCGAGCCCTTTGCGATGCTCTACGGCCAATCGCCGGGCCAGACCCTGGAGCTGCCGCTGGGCGGGCAGAAGCGCACCTTGTTCGTGGCCGGGGTGTGGCGCGACTACAGCCGCCAATTCGGCGCACTGGCCATGGACGAGCGGGACTACCAGACGCTGAGTGGCGACACGGGCCGCGCCGAGGCAGCCATTGATCTGCAAAGCGGCGCGCCGGTGCAAGCGACGATTGAAGCCCTGCGCGAAGCCTTGCCCGCGGACATGGCCGGTCGCGCCGAATTCGCCCGTCCGGGTGAAATCCGCGCGGTGGCGCTGAAGATTTTTGACCGCAGCTTTGCCGCGACCTACGCGCTGGAAGCGATTGCGATTCTGGTCGGCATGGCCGGTGTGGCAGCCACGTTTTCCGCGCAAACGCTGGCGCGCACCCGCGAGTTCGGCATGCTGCGCCATATCGGAGTGCTGCGACGCCAGGTGCTGGCCATGCTGGCGTTGGAAGGGGCTTTGCTCGGGGGCGTGGGCGGTGTGGCCGGACTGGCGCTGGGCACGGCGATGGGGCAGGTGCTGATCCAGGTGGTGAACCCGCAGTCTTTCCACTGGTCCATGGATACGCGTTGGCCGCTGACCTTGTTTGCTGCGCTGTGGCTGGGCCTGGTGCTGGCCTCGGCGCTGACGGCCGTGATCGCCGGGCGCAGCGCGCTGTCTTCTGACGCGGTGCGTGCGGTGCGGGAGGATTGGTGATGCTGCGCGCGTCATTCACCCGTTTTTGCGTGGGCTTGCTGTTGGGCTGCGCAGCGTTGGGCGCTTGGGCGCAGCCGATGGCGCAGGTGCGTCCCGGCGTGGCCATCACGCTGCCGCGCGACCATGGCGCGCACCCGGATTTCCGCACCGAATGGTGGTACCTCACCGGCTGGTTGCAAACGCCGCAGGGCGAGGACCTGGCATTTCAAGTGACCTTCTTTCGCAGCCGACCCGGTGCCGGGACGGCGAACCCCAGCCAATTTGCCCCGCGCCAGATTCTGTTCGCGCATGCGGCCTTGTCAGCCCCCGCAACCGGTCATTTGCTGCACGGGCAGCGGGTGGCCCGCGAAGGATTCGGCCTGGCTCAGGCGGTGCAGGGCGATACCGGCATCGCAATCGATGACTGGCGCCTCCAGCGCGACGCATCTGGCCGATTCACCACCCGGGTAGCGACCGCAGATTTTGCGCTGAACCTCGCGCTGGATCCGACCCAGCCGGCGCTGCTGCAAGGCCAAGCCGGCTTTAGCCAGAAAGGCCCGCAGCCCGAACAAGCCAGCCACTACTTCAGCTTGCCGCACCTGCGTGTGGTTGGCACGTTGACCCGTCAGGGCCAGCCCATTGCCGTGACCGGTCAGGCCTGGCTGGACCGCGAATGGTCGTCCACGCTGCTGGATGCGCGCGCCGTGGGCTGGGACTGGGTGGGGGTGAATCTGGACGATGGCAGCGCGTTGACCGCGTTTGTGGTTCGCGATGCGAAGGGAGATTCGCTGTGGGCCGGCGGTTCGCTGCGCAGTGCGCGCGGGGAATTGCGGGTTCTGGGCCCGCAGGATGTGCGCCTGCCGGCGCCGCCTGCCGCGCAGTGGTGGCGATCACCGCGCACCGGCGCTGCGTACCCGGTGCAGCGCAGTGTGGAACTGCGCACGGCGCAGGGTTGGCGCCGCTGGACCCTGCAGCCGCTGATGCCCGATTCGGAGCTGGATAGCCGTCCGGCCGGCCCGGTGTATTGGGAGGGTGCGGTACGCGCGCAGGAGCAGGGTGCAGCGGCCGGTCTCGGAGGAGGCAAAGGTTTCCTCGAGCTGACCGGCTACCTGGGGCCGCTCAAGCTGTAGATTTTTCGGATTGCCAGGTGTCCAGGACGGAGCGCGCGCTGCGGGCGGCTTGCGCCATGTAGGCGTCGTGTTCCGGTCGCTTGGCGGTCAGCTCAATCACATAGCCATTGGGGTCGCGGAAGTAGATGGAGTCGATGAACTCATGGTCCGAAACGCCACGGGTTTCCATCCCCGCAGCATGGCCTTTAGCAAACATGGTCTGCAAATCTTCGGGCGACACTTCCAGGGCGATATGCAGGTCAAAGTCGTGCTGCTTTTTGAAGTCAAAAGGCATATCCGGCGCTTCAAAAAATGCCAAGCAGGAGCCGTCGTCAAGCTGGTAGAAGGAATGCAGGGTCTTGGTGGCCCGCCCGCTTTTGGTTTCGCGGATTTGGAAGGCGTTGACCAGCGGCAGCCCCAGAAAATCACTGTAGAAGCGGCGCGTCTCCTCGGAGTCGCGGCAGCGGTAGGCGTTGTGGTGCAGTCCTTTGAGCATGGTGGTCTCCGGTTCGGTTTACCCGCGCTTACCAATGGTTGCGCAGTTCGCGCAGTTTCAAAAACACGGTTTTGGCGTCGGGTTGATCCGGCAAATCGGGAAAGGCCTCGCGCAAGCGGGCGATCACGCCCGGGCTTTGCAGCCGGAAAAAACTGTTGACTTCGCGCTCGCGCGCAAGCGTGCTGACAAAGGGTTGGTCCAGGTCCTGCCCGCTGACCGCATCCAACAAATGCTGGGCATCCTGGTTACCCGGCTCCCGGTCCAAAGTAAAGCGCAAGTTGTTCTCGATGTAATCGTGGCCGGGGTATATCAGCGTATCTTCAGGTAATAGATTAAGTTGATCCGCAAAAGTTTGGTACATCGCCGAGGGGCTGCCGCCGTTGTGGCAGTTGCCCGCGCCAGCGTTGAACAGCGTATCACCCGAGAAAAGGGCCGGCTGCTCGGTATGGGCGCGCAGGCAGATGTGGCAGAAGGTGTGGCCGGGCGTATCCAGGGCTTCGAGCTCCACGGTTTTGCCCACTTGAATGACATCGCCCGCCGACAGGCCCCGCGTCATGCCCGGAATTTTGTCCTTGGCGGCGTGGTGCGCCAGCACCGCAGCGCCGGTTTTGTCCACAATGGCCTGGTTGCCGTCGATATGGTCGTGGTGCTCGTGGGTGTTGAGGATCTGGGTGATTTCCCATCCGGCGTCTTTGGCCGCGTCCAGGCATTTTTGGCTGTCCAACGGGTCGATGGCGAGCGCTTCGCCGGTCTCGGGGCAGGCGACGAGGTAGTTGAAGTTGCGGTAGGTGTTACCGGTCCATATTTGCTTGACGAGCATGGGGGCCTCTTGATCATGGGTTGGGCCAGCGCGGATGCCTCGGCCACGGGCGAAATGTAATCCGCTGCGGTGCGGGCGCCCCGTCCCGGCAGAGTCACGCTTTGTCCTTACACTCGCGTGCGCCTTTGAGGGCGCTCCTTTTTTCCCCTGCCGGAGCCCTATGCCATGAAGTTTCGCTTCCCCATCATCATCATTGACGAAGACTTCCGCTCGGAAAACACCTCGGGGCTGGGCATTCGGGCTTTGGCCCAGGCCATTGAAACCGAGGGCTTTGAGGTCCTGGGTGTGACCAGCTACGGCGACCTGAGCCAGTTTGCCCAACAGCAGAGCCGGGCCAGCGCCTTTATCTTGTCCATTGACGATGAGGAATTCACCCCCGGCCCGGACCTGGACCCGGCGGTGCTCAACCTGCGCCAGTTCATTGAAGAAGTGCGGCGCAAGAACCTCGATGTGCCGATTTATGTGTACGGCGAAACCAAGACCAGCCGCCATATCCCCAACGACATCCTGCGCGAGTTGCATGGATTCATCCACATGTTCGAGGATACGCCGGAGTTCGTGGCACGCCACATCATCCGCGAGGCCAAGGGCTACTTAGAGGGCGTGCAGCCACCGTTTTTCAAGGCGCTGCTCGATTACGCGGAAGACGGCTCGTATTCCTGGCATTGCCCGGGCCACTCGGGTGGCGTGGCGTTTTTGAAGAGCCCGGTGGGGCAGATGTTCCACCAGTTTTTCGGCGAGAACATGCTGCGCGCAGACGTCTGTAATGCCGTCGAAGAATTGGGCCAGTTGCTGGACCACGACGGTGCGATTGGTGCCAGCGAGCGCAACGCGGCGCGCATCTTCAATGCGGACCACTGCTTTTTTGTCACCAATGGCACGAGCACCAGCAACAAAATGGTCTGGCACCACACCGTTGCGCCCAACGACATCGTGGTGGTAGACAGGAACTGTCACAAATCCATCCTGCACGCCATCATCATGACGGGTGCGATTCCGGTCTTTTTGAAGCCCACGCGCAACCATTTCGGCATCATCGGACCGATACCCAAAGAAGAGTTCGAGCCCGCCACGATCCGCGCCAAGATCAAGTCCAACCCGCTGGTGGCGGAGCACCTCGCCGGCGTGGACACCGCGTCGATCAAGCCGCGCGTGATGACGCTGACCCAATCGACCTACGACGGCGTGCTCTACAACACCGAAACCGTCAAAAAGATGCTGGACGGCTATGTGGAGAACCTGCACTTTGACGAAGCCTGGCTGCCCCACGCCGCCTTCCACCCGTTTTACGGCAGCTACCACGCCATGGGCAAGAAGCGCGCGCGGCCGAAAGAGGCAATGGTGTATTCCACGCAATCCATCCACAAGCTTCTGGCGGGCATCAGCCAAGCCAGCCATGTGCTGGTGCAGGACTCGCAAACGGTCAAACTCGACAAACACCTCTTTAACGAGGCGTATCTGATGCACACCAGCACCAGCCCGCAGTACAGCATCATTGCCAGTTGCGACGTGGCCGCCGCCATGATGGAGCCGCCCGGCGGCACCGCGCTGGTGGAAGAAAGCATCATGGAAGCGCTGGACTTCCGCCGCGCCATGCGCAAGGTGGACGAGGAATACGGGCAAGACTGGTGGTTCAAGGTCTGGGGCCCCGAAATCCACGCCGAAGAGGGCATTGGCACGGCCGACAACTGGATCATTAAGGCCGAATCGCGCAGCGCCAAAAACGGCGTGCATTGGCACGGCTTCGGCAAGATGGCAACCGGATTCAACATGCTGGACCCGATCAAGTCCACCATCGTCACCCCCGGCATGGACTTGAACGGCAAGTTCGCCAAGACCGGCATCCCGGCCAGCATCGTCACCAAATTTCTGGCCGAACACGGCGTGGTGGTTGAAAAGACGGGGCTCTACAGCTTTTTCATCATGTTCACCATCGGCATCACCAAAGGCCGCTGGAACAGCATGCTCACCGCCTTGCAGCAGTTCAAGGACGATTACGACAAAAACCAGCCCATGTGGCGCGTGCTGCCGGAGTTCTGCCAGAAACACCCGCGTTACGAAAAAATGGGGCTGGCTGATCTGTGCCAGCATGTGCACCAGCTTTACGCCAAGTACGACATCGCGCGGCTGACCACTGACATGTACCTCAGCGATCTGACCCCCGCCATGAAGCCCAGCGACGCCTATGCGCACATTGCGCTGCGCAAAACCGAGCGCGTCAGCATCGACGCCTTAGAGGGCCGCATCACCGTGGGCTTGATTACCCCGTACCCGCCCGGCATTCCGCTGCTGATCCCTGGCGAAGTATTCAACCGTCAGATTGTTGATTACCTGAAATTCGCCCGAGAGTTCAATGCCCTGTGCCCGGGCTTTGAGACCGACATCCACGGGCTGGTGGAAGAGGTGGATGTGGACGGGAAGACGCGGTATTTTGCGGACTGCGTGCGGGCCTGACCGCGCGGCGGATTATTCGGTTATCACGCCCATCGTCTTGTTGAATCCGCCATCCACGTAGGTGATTTCGGCGGTTACGCCTGCGGCCAGATCGCTGAGCAAAAAGGCGGCGACGTTGCCGACATCTTCAATCGTGACGTTGCGGCGAATCGGAGATGCGTCGGCCACGACCTTGAGCAGCTTGCCGAAATCCTTGATGCCGCTGGCGGCCAGGGTTTTGATGGGCCCGGCGCTGATGCCGTTGACGCGGATGCCCTGGGGACCCAAGGCTTCGGCGGTGTAGCGCACCGAGGCCTCTAAAGACGCTTTCGCCAGCCCCATGGTGTTGTAGTTGGGAATGATGCGGTCCGAACCCAGATAGGTCAGCGTCAGCAAGGCGGCGCTCGGGCTCAAATAGGGCAGGGCGGCCTTGGCCATGGCAGGAAAACTGTAGGCACTGATGTCGTGGGCAATTTTGAAAGCCTCGCGACTCAAGCCCTCCAGAAAATTCCCGGCAATCGCCTCGCGCGGCGCGAAGCCGATGCTGTGGACAAAGCCATCGAACTGTGGCCAGTGGGTCGCCAGGTCTGCGAAAAGTTTCTCGATTTGTGCGTCGTCGCCGACGTCGCAATCAAAGATCAGCGTGGAATTGAAATCAGCTGCGAATTCGGTAATCCGGTCTTTGAAGCGTTCGCCCACATAACTAAAAGCCAGTTCCGCGCCCTGGGCATGACAGGCTTTGGCGATGCCGTACGCGATGGAGCGGTTGGACAACACACCGGTGACCAACATCTTTTTGCCACTGAGAAAACCCATTGCGTCCCCTTGCTGAATATGTGCGTGAATACGAGTGCGGAATTGTCGCACGCAGCCCTGCGTGCGAGAAAATCCGGTTCAAAAACGTGAATATCTCAGTTACAATGCGGGCTCACGACCAAACGGGCGGGTAATTACCGCCCGTTTTTTTTGGTCGATTGTTTTTCATCGTGCCGATTTCAGGGGCGATGGCACCGTTTAATTTTGGGAATTTTGCAGATACGTGGCGCTTCAAGACATCGTTGAACAGATCGTGACCGGCTTCGGGCTGGAACTGGTGGACATTGAACGTTCGGCCGGGGGCCTGTTGCGCGTCACGATTGACCTGCCATGGAATCCGCAGGCCGCCGTGCCCGAGTTGGTCACGGTGGAGGATTGCGAAAAGGTCACCCGGCAGTTGCAGTTCAGCCTGGAAGTTGAAGCTATTGAGTACCGCAGGCTGGAGGTGTCTTCGCCCGGTATTGACCGCCCGCTGCGCACGCAACAGGATTTCGAGCGTTTTACTGGTCAGGTGATTGACGTCACGTTGAAAGCCCCAATGGGCGAGCAGGCGGCCGGACAGGTCCGGGCGAATCGTAAGAAGTTCCGTGGAACCTTGGAAAAGCTGGTGGATGCGCAGGGCCTGGCGGGCTGGCAAATCGTCTGGAGCGATGCGCCGCAGGTGAAGCCGGGGCAACGGGTGAGCAAAAAGCGTGCGCCGGCACCTTTACAAGCCCTGGGTTTTACTTTGGATGAATTGCGCGAGGCGCGTTTGGCCCCGCTGGTGAATTTCAAAGGACGGCAGGCAACGGCACCGCAGGAACAACCGGCGGCACAAGGTTGAACGTTTTCGGTATGGCACACAGTGATTTTTGGAGAGTTCAGGCATGAATCGCGAATTGTTGATGTTGGTTGAGGCGATCTCCCGCGAGAAAAACGTGGAGCGCGATGTGGTCTTGGCGGCGGTGGAAGCCGCTTTAGCGCAGGCCACCAAAAAGCTGTACGAGGGCGATGTGGACATCCGCGTCGCGCTGGACCGTGATAGCGGCAACTACGAGACGTTCCGTCGCTGGCATGTGGTCCCGGATGAGGCCGGCTTGCAATTGCCCGACCAGGAAATTCTGTTGTTCGAAGCCAAAGAGCAAATTGAAGACATTGAAGTCGACGAATACATTGAAGAAGCCATTGAGTCGGTGCCCATCGGGCGCATCGGCGCAATGGCGGCCAAGCAAGTCATCCTGCAGAAAATCCGCGACGCCGAGCGTGAGATGCTGCTCAATGACTTCATGTCACGCGGCGACAAAATTTTCACCGGCACGGTTAAGCGCATGGACAAGGGCGATTTGATTGTGGAGAACAGCCGGGTGGAAGGGCGCCTGCGCCGCACGGAAATGATCCCCAAGGAAAACTTCCGCACCGGCGACCGCGTGCGCGCCATGATCATGGAAGTCGACTTGACGTTGCGCGGTGCGCCCATCGTGTTGTCGCGCTCCTCGCCGGAGTTCATGATCGAGCTCTTCCGCCAGGAAGTCCCTGAGATTGAGCAGGGCGTCTTGGAGATCAAATCCTGCGCCCGTGATCCGGGTTCACGCGCCAAGATTGCTGTGTTCTCACACGACAAACGCGTCGACCCTATCGGCACGTGTGTGGGCGTGCGTGGCACCCGCATCAACGGTGTGACCAACGAGCTGGCCGGCGAGCGTGTCGACATTGTGCTGTGGAGCGAAGACCCAGCGCAGTTCGTGATCGGCGCGCTGGCCCCGGCCAATGTGAGCTCCATCGTGGTGGACGAAGAGCGCCATGCCATGGATGTGGTGGTCGATGAGGAAAACCTGGCGATTGCTATTGGTCGCGGCGGCCAGAACGTGCGTCTGGCGTCTGAGCTCACCGGTTGGAAAATCAACATCATGGACGCGACCGAGTCCGCTGCCAAAGCGGCGTCAGAGACTGACGCAGGCCGGCGTTTGTTCATGGAAAAGCTCGATGTCGACGAAGAGATTGCAGACATCTTGATCGCCGAAGGCTTCACCAGCCTGGAAGAAGTGGCTTACGTGCCCATCCAGGAGATGCTGGAGATTGACGCCTTTGACGAAGACACCGTCAATGAGCTGCGCACCCGTGCCAAAGACGTTTTGCTGACCATGGAAATCGCGCAGGAAGGTGTCGAAGCCGTCCCCACTGTGTCGCAAGACCTGCATGACATGGAAGACCTGGATTCCGGCACCATTGCACAACTGCAAGCCGGCGGTATCCGAACCCGCGACGATTTGGCAGATCTCGCTATTGACGAACTTATTGATATCACGGGACAGTCGCAAGACGATGCCCGCGCCCTGATCATGAAGGCCCGCGCACATTGGTTCGCCGATGACGCAGCCGCTCACGAGTAATGGCCATGAAAGGTTACACACAACATGTCCATCACCACTGTTTCCGAGTTCGCTAATGAGCTCAAGAGGCCTACAGAAGCCCTGCTTGAGCAGCTGAAATCCGCCGGCGTGCCCAAAGCCGCCGCCAGCGACACCCTGACCGACGCCGACAAGCACAAGCTGCTAGCTTTTCTACAAAGCAGCAGCGGCGCGGCCGCGCCGGAGCGCAAGAAGATCACGCTGGTCAAAAAGCAGACCACTGAAATCAAACAAGCGGATGCCTCGGGCAGAGCGCGGACCATCCAGGTCGAGGTGCGCAAGAAGCGCACCTTCATCCGCCGCGAAGATGGCCCTGAAGGTGCAGCTGAAGCAGCCGATTCGCCCAGCCCGCAAGTACCTGTCATTGATGAAGCCGAACTGGCCCGCCGCGAAGAAGAAGCGCGCCGCCAAGCGGAGTTGCTGCGTCGCCAGGAGGAAGAATTAGCCCAGCGCCGCCGTGACCGCGAAGAGGCTGAAGCGCGTGAACGCGCAGCCGCCGAGCAGGCCGCAGCCGAACGCCAGGTGGCGCAAGCCAGCGAAACCCCCGCTAAACCGGTTGCGCGCCGGGTGGGCAACAAGATTCAACCGTCGCCCGAAGAGCTTCAAGCGCAACAGGCCAAGGAAGAGGCTGCTGCCGCGGCCGAACAGGCACGCCTGGACAGCTTGGCGCAGGCCGCTGCGGCCTCCAAAGCCGCGTCGGAGGAAGACGCTGCGCGCGCTGCGGATTTGAGTGACCGCCGCCGTAAGGCTGAAGCGGAAGCCTCGGCCATCCGCATGATGATGTCCACACCGAAAAAGGTGTTGGTGGCCAAAAAACCGGATGAAGTAAAGACCGATGCCGACGGCAAATCGGCCGTCAAAGGCACCTTGCATAAGCCCGCTGCGGGCAGTACCGTGGCCAAGGCGGCCAAACCAGGCGGCGCGCCGGCTGCCGGCGCTGGTAAAGAAGTGAAGTCCGCCAAGCTCTCCAGCAGCTGGGCCGGCGACACCGCGAAAAAGAAAGAGATCAAAACCCGGGGCGACACCGGCGCGGGAACAGGGCGATCCACGAATTGGCGCGCCGGACCGCGCGGCAAGCGCGGACACGACCGTGATGACCACTCCAGCGCAGCAGCACCCGTGGAGGCACGCGTTATCGAAGTGCACGTACCGGAAACCATCACGGTGTCGGAACTGGCCCACAAGATGGCGATCAAGGCCAGCGAGGTGATTAAGCAATTGATGAAGCTGGGACAAATGGTCACCATCAACCAGCCCTTGGACCAGGACACCGCGATGATCGTGGTCGAAGAACTGGGCCATACCGCGGTGGTTGCTGCGCTGGATGATCCTGAAGCGTTTACCGACGACGAAGTGCAAACCCACGCGGAATCCATGCCGCGTGCACCGGTGGTCACCGTTATGGGTCACGTCGACCACGGCAAAACCTCGCTGTTGGACTACATCCGCCGCGCCAAGGTGGCCTCTGGAGAGGCCGGTGGTATCACCCAGCACATCGGTGCGTACCATGTGGAAACCGCGCGTGGCATGGTGTCGTTTCTGGATACCCCGGGCCACGAGGCTTTCACGGCCATGCGTGCCCGTGGCGCACAGGCAACGGACATCGTCATTCTGGTGGTTGCCGCCGACGACGGCGTGATGCCACAGACCAAAGAGGCGATCAAACACGCCAAAGCAGCCGGCGTGCCCATCGTGGTGGCGATCAACAAGATCGACAAACCCGACTCCAACCCCGAGCGCGTGAAAAACGAACTGGTGGTCGAAGAGGTGGTGCCGGAAGAATTCGGCGGCGAGTCGCCCTTTGTCAGCGTGTCGGCCAAAACCGGACAGGGCATTGATGACTTGCTGGAACAAGTCCTGCTGCAAGCCGAGGTGCTGGAACTGCGCGCGCCTGTGGACGCCATGGCCAAAGGCCTGGTGATCGAGGCCAAGCTGGACAAAGGCCGCGGGCCTGTGGCCACCGTGCTGGTGCAATCGGGCACGCTCAAAACCGGTGACGTGGTGCTGGCAGGCCAGACCTACGGCCGTGTGCGGGCCATGCTGGACGAGAACGGCAAGCCTTCAAAATCTGCCGGCCCGTCTATCCCCGTCGAAATCCAAGGTCTGACCGAAGTACCCCAAGCGGGTGATGAGTTCATGGTAATGTCTGACGAGCGCCGCGCCCGTGAAATCGCAACCTACCGCGCAGGCAAGTTCCGCAACACCAAGTTGGCCAAGCAGCAAGCCGCCAAGTTGGATTCGGTGTTTGCCGATATGACCTCTGGCGACATCAAGATGTTGCCCATCATCGTCAAGGCCGATGTTCAGGGTTCGCAGGAAGCATTGGCCGCGTCGCTGCTCAAGCTCTCCACCGACGAAGTCAAAGTACAGATGGTTTACTCTGCGGTGGGTGGCATCAGCGAGTCGGACATCAATCTGGCGATTGCATCCAAGGCCATTGTGATCGGCTTCAATGTGCGGGCCGATGCGGGTGCGCGCAAGCTGGCCGAAGGCAATGGTGTGGATATCCATTACTACAACATCATTTACGACGCGGTCGACGAATTGAAAGCCGCCATGTCGGGCATGCTCGCGCCCGAAAAGCGCGAAGAAGTCATCGGTATGGCGGAGATCCGCACCGTGTTCGTGGCGTCCAAGATTGGTACCGTGGCAGGCTGTATGGTCACGGCCGGTTTCGTCACCCGCAGCGCGCACTTCCGCCTGCTGCGCGACAACGTGGTGATCTACACCGGCGAGCTCGAATCGCTCAAGCGCATGAAAGACGATGTGCGTGAGGTGAAAGAAGGCTTCGAGTGCGGTATCAAACTCAAGAATTACAACGACATCCATACCGGTGATTTGTTGGAGTTCTTCGAAATCAAGGAAATCGCCCGTACGCTGTAAGCGCCGCCCATCCATGCGCAAAAAGTCCGCCACGCCCAACCGCAGCTTCAAGGTCGCCGATCAGATTCAGCGTGACCTAACGGAGCTGATCGCGCGCGAGTTGAAAGACCCGCGCGTGGGCATGGTGACCATCCAATCGGTAGAGGTGACGCCGGACTATGCGCATGCCAAGGTGTATTTCAGCCTGCTGCAAGGCGATCCGGTGGCCTGCGCCGCCGGGTTGAACCAAGCTGCTGGCTTTTTGCGCAACGGTTTGTTCAAGCGCTTGCACATCCACACCGTGCCCACGCTGCATTTTCTTTTTGACCAAACCACTGAGCGTGCCGCCGACATGAACGCGCTGATCGCACGGGCGGTGGCGTCGCGCGCCCAGGAGGCCTGAATCCATGGATGCGCCACGTGCACGGGTTGCAAGGCGCCCCGTGCATGGGGTGCTTCTGCTGGACAAACCACTTGGGGGTTCCAGCAACCAGGTTTTGCAGAAAGCCAAATGGCTGCTGCGCGCCGAGAAGGCGGGCCATACCGGTACGCTCGATCCGCTGGCCAGCGGCGTTTTGCCTTTGTGCTTTGGTGCTGCGACCAAGTTCAGCCAAATCCAACTGGATGCAGACAAGTCCTACGAAGCCACGCTGGCACTCGGTGTGACAACCAGTACCGCTGACGCAGAGGGAGACGTGCTGCAGCGCCGCCCGGTCCGGATCCATGCGGATGATGTGGCCGCTGTGGTGCGCCAGTTCACAGGGCCCATCACCCAGGTTCCCCCCATGCACAGCGCGCTCAAAAAAGACGGCAAAGCCTTGTATGAATACGCCCGCGCCGGCATCGAAGTAGAACGTGCGTCGCGCGCTGTCACCATCCACGCGCTTGAGGTCTTGGCTCTGCGGCTCGATGCGCCGGAGCCGGCCATCGACATCCGCGTGACCTGCAGCAAAGGGACATATATCCGAACCCTGGGCGAGGACATGGGCGAAGCGCTGGGCTGCGGGGCGCACCTCAGCGCGCTGCGCCGCGTGGCGACGGGACATTTCAGCGCGGCGCAATGCGTAACGCTGGCCGACTTGGAATCCATGCACGAGGCTGATCGCCTGGCGTGTTTGCAACCGGTGGACGCGCTGCTGGACGGTTACGCACGCGTCACATTGGACGGCGACAATGCCGGGCGCTTTTTGAGCGGTCTGCGCCGCCGCGGTGACTGGCCTGATTGCGCGCAGCTTGCGGTGTACGGACCCGCGCCCGATGGCCCCAGCGGCGCGCTGCTGGGTTCGGCGCACAGCGTGGCCGGTGAGTTGATTCCGACCCGCCTTCTCAGCCCGGTAGAGGTTTCCCAATGCGTGGCGCAGCACAGCGCGGCTGCGCAACTTGAATCTGTAGTTCTTTAAGAAAGTTGATCCATGAGTAGCAAACAAATCCGCAACATCGCCATCATTGCCCACGTTGACCACGGCAAAACCACCATGGTGGACCAGCTGCTGCGTCAGTCCGGTACTTTCGCCGACCATGAAAAAGTGGTCGACACGGTCATGGACAACAACGCGATCGAGCGCGAGCGCGGCATCACCATCCTGGCGAAAAATTGTGCGGTCAGTTGGATGGGCACCCACATCAATATCGTCGACACCCCGGGACACGCGGACTTCGGCGGCGAGGTCGAGCGCGCCTTGTCCATGGTCGACGGCGTGGTGCTGTTGATCGACGCGCAAGAAGGCCCCATGCCCCAAACCCGTTTTGTGACAAAGAAGGCGCTGGCGTTGGGATTGAAGCCCATCGTCGTGGTCAATAAGGTCGACAAACCCGGTTCGAACCCTGACATGGTGGTCAATGCCGCCTTTGATTTGTTTGACAAGCTGGGCGCAACCGACGAGC
>CANFTU010000017.1 GCA_947450005.1 Comamonadaceae bacterium
ACTGATGGAACCGTTGGTCCTGGCGGTGTGCGGGTGCTCATGCCTTGCCGGCCAGCGTGGCGCGCGCTGCATCGGCATGCGCGAATGACTGCCAGCGCCCATCCAACAGCAATTCAAACGGACCAAAGCGGATTTTGTAGTCCATCTTGTTACTTTGCGCGATCCAATACCCGAGGTAGACATGGCGCAGCGCCAAGTGCTGTGCCTGCTCAACCAACCATAGCACGCCGTAGGTGCCGTAGCTGGCTTTGTCGGCTGGATCGTAGAAGGTATAGACGGCGGACAGGCCATCGTCCAGCACGTCCACGATGGACACCATTTTCAGCACGCCGGTGCTGCCCTCTGGTGCCGGTTCGCGGAACTCAATCAGACGCGAGTTCACCCGGCTTTGCAGCAAAAACTGGATGTATTGCGCGCGGCTGTCCTCGTCCATGCCGCCGCCGCTGTGGCGGCTGCGTTGGTAGCGCAAATACAGCGCGTAATGTTCTTCAGAGTAACCCAGCTGCACGGCCCGCGCTTGCAAGCCTGCGTGCTGGCGCGCGGCACGTTGCTGGCTGCGGTCGGGCACAAAGGTGCTTGCCGGCACCCGCATGGCGGTACAGGCCTTGCAGTGGTCGCAGTAGGGCCGGTAGGTGAACATGCCGCTGCGCCGGAAGCCCTTGGCTACCAGCTCGGAGTAGGTACTGTTGTTGATCAGATGGCTGGGGGTGGCCACCTGCGACCGGGCCTGCCTGTCTTCCAGGTAGCTGCATTCGTAATGCGCCGTGGCGTAGAACTGCAGCGTTTGGAGCGGAAGGTCTTTCAGGTCAGTCATGGCGGGAACTGGGCAATATGTGTTGCCAGTATAGGGGGCTGAATTCCCATTGCAGGGGTGGCTGGGCCGTGGCCCGTGCCAGGTGTCCGAGGAAGGCCGGGCGGCTGATCGGTGCCGCCCCCAGGCTCGCCATGTGGCCGGTTTGCTGCTGGCAATCCACTAGAGCCACCCCCTGCGCCCTGCACAAGGCCACCAGTGCCGCAAGCGCGACTTTGGAGCCGTCCGTGTGGTCCGTGAACATGGACTCGCCAAAAACAGCCTGTCCCAGGGCTACGCAGTACAAACCGGCGGCCAGCTTGCCGTCCACCCAGACTTCCACGCTGTGTGCCAGCCCGCTGCGGTGCAGCGCCCCGTAGGCCTGGACCATGGCGGGAACGATCCAGGTGCCGGGTTGCCCTTTGCGGGGGGTTCGTGCACAGCGGTCAATCACCGCGTCAAAGGCGGTGTCGATGCGCAGCGCGCAATCCGGGTTGGCGACAAACTTCTGCAAATGTTTCTGCATGGAGCGATGCAGCCGGAAATCTGCCACCTGTAACACCATACGGGGCGACGGGCTCCACCACAAAATGGGTTGGTCGTCGTTGAACCAGGGAAAAATGCCCTGCGCGTAGGCCCGTCGCAAGCTGTCTACATCCAGGGTGCCGCCTGCCGCGACCAGTCCGGGTATGGGGTCGCCGTCACCCCAGACCGCATCGGGAAAGGCATCTCCAGGTTGCAGCCAGGGCAATTGGGGTTCAGGCATGGGGGATTTTTATGTAGGGCCCGCGTGCCAAAGCAGGTGCGGTTTCAGCTGACATGGTACCGCCACCGTGGCTGGGATGGCGCTTCAGAGGGCGGGGGTTAGAATCGAGGCGTCGGGGCGTAGCGCAGCCTGGTAGCGCATCTGGTTTGGGACCAGAGGGTCGTGAGTTCGAATCCCACCGCCCCGACCATCTTTCTACAATGCCAAAGCTGTGTCTTTGGCATTTTTCTTGGTAGACCCCATCCGTAACTGCCCGTAGCTCAGTTGGATAGAGCAACAGCCTTCTAAGCTGTAGGTCACAGGTTCGATTCCTGTCGGGCAGGCCAACCGCTTATCCGCCCCCGTCGGTTTGCACGCGCTCCACCGCCAGATCCAGACCCAGCCAACGCAGCGCATTGCCGCCCAGGGGCTCGCCCGGCCCGGTGCTGAGCAGTTCGGTCAGGCCTTCGGCGCGCCGGGAGAAGAGCAACTGGGCGTGGTCAAGTACCCGCCGGGTTTGCAGGCTGACCGGGGCGCCGGCCTCCAGAAGGTCCACGTCCGGGCCCGCCAGGCTTTGCAGCACAGCGCTGACCAGAGGATAGTGGGTGCAGCCCAGCACCAGCTGGTCGATCTGGCCGGGCTGCCGCCCGAAATCCCCCATCGCCCGCAGGTACCTTTCACACAATGCCCGCGTGGTTCGGTCGTCGCCATTCTCAATCGCCGCGGCAAGGCCATCGCAGGCTTGGACCACAAACTGCGCCTGGTCTTGCAGACTGTCAAGCAGCTTGTTGAATTTGGCACTCTGAAGCGTGCTGCGGGTGGCCATCACCCCCACCCGTTTGGTCTGGCTGGCCGCCGCCGCCGGTTTGAGCGCTGGCTCGATACCCACGATGGGCAGCGCAGGCCAGCGCGCCCGCATGTCCTCGATAGCCGCCGCGGTAGCCGTATTGCACGCCACTACCAGGGATTTCACGCCGCGCTGGCCAACCAGGTAATCCGCCACGCGCAGCGCGCGCGCCGTCAGGTATGCATCGGAGCGCTCGCCGTACGGGGCATGTGCTGCATCTGAAAGATAAACAAAATGCTCCTGCGGCAGCTGCGCGCGCAGGGCACGCAGCACGCTCAAGCCACCCACGCCGCTGTCGAAGACCCCGATGGGCGCCTCGGCCTGCGGTGCGTTAGACAAGTGGTCGCCCCTCAGGCGGTGGTCAGCGGGATGGACTTGAATTCGCCGCTGGCAATGCGCTCTTTCCAGATCGCCGGGCCCGTGATGTGCGCGCTGGTGCCGCCGGCGTCGACCGCCACGGTGACCGGCATATCGACCACGTCGAATTCGTAAATCGCTTCCATTCCCAGATCGGCGAAGCCCACCACGCGGGCGTGCTTGATTGCTTTGCTGACCAGGTAGGCCGCGCCGCCCACGGCCATCAGGTAGGCGCTGTGGTGTTTCTTGATGGCATCAATGGCGACCGGACCGCGCTCGGCCTTGCCCACCATGGCAATCAAGCCGGTTTGCGCCAGCATCATCTCGGTGAAGCCGTCCATCCGGGTCGCGGTGGTTGGGCCGGCCGGGCCAACGGCCTCGCCGGCAATCGGGTCCACCGGGCCCACGTAATAAATCACCCGGTTCGTGAAGTCCACCGGCAGCGGTTCGCCCTTGGCGAGCAGGCCCTGGATGCGTTTGTGGGCCGCGTCGCGCCCGGTGAGCATCTTGCCGTTGAGTAAAAGCGTCTGCCCGGGTTTCCAGTTGGCGACCTCGGCCGGCGTCAGGGTGTTGAGGTCGACGCGCTGGCTCTTGTGGGTATCGGGGGCCCAGCTGACTTGCGGCCAGAGGTCCAGCGATGGTGGATCCAGGTACACCGGGCCACTGCCGTCCATCACAAAATGGGCATGCCGGGTGGCCGCGCAGTTGGGGATCATGGCCACCGGCTTGCTGGCCGCATGCGTGGGGTACAGCTTGATCTTCACGTCCAGAACTGTGGTCAAGCCGCCCAGACCTTGCGCGCCAATACCCAGCGCGTTGACTTTCTCATACAACTCCAGGCGCATGTTTTCCACCGCCGTCAGGGCTGCGCCGCTGCTGGACTTGGCTTGCAGCTCGTACATATCGAGGTCGTCCATCAGACTTTCTTTGGCCATCAGCGCGGCCTTTTCCGCGGTCCCGCCGATGCCGATGCCCAGCATGCCCGGCGGACACCAACCTGCGCCCATGGTGGGTACGGTTTTGAGCACCCAGTCCACCACCGAGTCGCCCGGGTTGAGCATGACCAGCTTGCTTTTGTTCTCGCTGCCGCCGCCTTTGGCCGCGACAGTGACTTCCAGCTTATCGCCCGGAACCAGCTCGGTGAAGATCACGGCCGGCGTGTTGTCCTGGGTGTTTTTGCGCAGGAATTCGGGGTCAGCCACCACGCTGGCGCGCAAGGTGTTACCGGGGTGTTGGTAGGCGCGGCGCACGCCCTCGTTGATGGCGTCATCCAGGCTGCCGCTGAAACCCTCCCAGCGCACATCCATGCCCACTTTCAGAAAGACATTGACGATGCCGGTGTCCTGGCACATGGGCCGGTGCCCGGTCGCACTCATCTTGCTATTGGTCAGAATTTGGGCAATCGCGTCTTTGGCGGCGGGGCTTTGCTCGCGGGCGTAGGCACGTGCCAGGTGGGCGATGTAGTCAGCCGGGTGGTAGTAGCTGATGTACTGCAGCGCAGCGGCAACGGAGTCGATCAGGTCGGTTTGGCGTATGGTGGTGCTCATGGGTGTAAATTTGCGCCGTGCGCGCAGTGGCTGGGTTGCGGCGAGTGTAGCCAAGGCCCCGGCGGCTTCGCACCCAGGCTAGTCAGTCGTTTGTAAGTGCAGACTAGGACCATCCGCGCCATAAATTTATACGAGGAGAGACATCGGTGAGCACTTCAACATCTGCGATTGAATCGGTTCTGGTCGAGAACCGGGTCTTCCATCCCCAGCCGGCCGTGGTGGCTGCCGCTCGTATTTCCGGCATGGACAAATACCTCGCTATGTGCGCCAGCGCCGAGGCCGACCTCGAGGGGTTCTGGGCTGGCCTGGCACGGGATAACCTGGTCTGGAACAAGCCGTTCACCCGCACCCTGGACGAATCCAACGCGCCCTTTTACCGCTGGTTCGATGACGGCCAGATCAATGCCAGCGCCAACTGCCTGGACCGGCATATGGGCACTCCCACCGAGAACAAGACCGCCATCATTTTTGAAGCCGACGACGGCGCCGTCAACCGCGTCAGCTACAAGGAGCTGCTGGCCCGGGTCAGCCAATTTGCCAACGCGCTCAAAGCCTGCGGCATCCAGCGCGGTGACCGTGTCCTGATTTACATGCCCATGACCGTTGAAGGCGTGATCGCGATGCAGGCCTGTGCCCGCATCGGCGCCACCCACAGCGTGGTGTTCGGCGGCTTTTCCGCCAAGGCCCTGAATGAGCGCATCATTGACGCGGGTGCGGTCGCCGTCATCACCGCCAACTTCCAGATGCGCGGTGGAAAAGAGTTGCCCCTCAAGGCGATCGTCGACGAAGGCCTGGCGATGGGCGGATGCGACACGATCAAGAACGTGCTCGTCTATGAGCGCACTGCCACAGCCTGCAACATGGTTGCCGGGCGTGACAAGACCTTTGCCCAGGCGCTGGCCGGCCAGAGCACCGACTGCCCGCCGGTCGCCGTGGACGCGGAGCATCCGCTGTTCATCCTCTATACCTCCGGCTCCACCGGCAAGCCCAAGGGCGTGCAGCATTCCACGGCCGGCTATTTGCTGTGGGCCAAACTGACCATGGATTGGACCTTTGATCTGCAGCCCAGCGATATTTTCTGGTGCACCGCTGACATCGGTTGGATCACCGGCCACACCTATGTGGCCTATGGTCCGCTGGCCGCGGGTGCGACGCAAATCATTTTTGAGGGCGTGCCCACTTTCCCCAATGCCGGGCGCTTCTGGCAGATGATTGAGCGCCACAAATGCTCCATCTTCTACACCGCCCCGACCGCCATCCGGTCCCTGATCAAAGCGGCGGAGTCGGACGCCGCGGTGCATCCTGCGCGCTCGGATCTGAGCAGTTTGCGCATCCTGGGCTCCGTGGGCGAGCCCATCAACCCGGAGGCCTGGATGTGGTACCACAAGCACGTGGGTGGCGAGCGATGCCCCATCGTGGACACCTTCTGGCAGACGGAGACCGGCGGCCACATGATCACGCCCCTGCCGGGCGCCACGCCCCTGGTACCGGGTAGTTGCACGCTGCCGCTGCCGGGCATCATGGCCGCCATCGTGGATGAGGTGGGCAACCCCCTGCCCAATGGAACCGGCGGCATTCTGGTGGTCAAGCGCCCCTGGCCATCCATGATCCGCACCATCTGGAACGACCCCGAGCGTTTCAAGAAGAGCTATTTTCCCGAGGAAATGGGCGGCAAGATGTACCTCGCCGGCGATGGCGCGGTGCGCAGCGCCGACCGGGGTTATTTCCGCATCACCGGGCGTATCGACGACGTGCTCAACGTCTCGGGCCACCGCATGGGCACCATGGAAATCGAGTCCGCGCTGGTGTCTAAAACAGATCTGGTGGCCGAGGCCGCCGTGGTGGGCCGCCCGGATGCCATGACCGGCGAGGCGATTTGCGCTTTTGTGGTGCTGAAGCGGCCCCGCCCGAGCGGCGATGAGGCCAAGGCGATTGCCAAAGAGTTGCGCGACTGGGTGGCCAAAGAGATTGGCCCGATTGCCAAGCCCAAAGACATCCGCTTTGGCGAAAACCTGCCCAAGACCCGCAGCGGCAAGATCATGCGCCGCCTGTTGCGGTCACTGGCCAAAGGGGAGGCAATCACCCAGGACACTTCGACGCTGGAAAACCCGGCCATTCTGGACCAGCTGGGTCAGGCGTACTGATACCGGATGGCGGCGCGCAGCGGGGTCGCAGCCCGCTGTGCCGCCCGCCAAGGGCTACTCGTCCTCTTCGACGATTTCTTCTTCAGCCGGCGCCTGTGCGGGGGCGGCTTTGGGGTGTAAAAAGTCGTCTATTGCCTTGTCCACCTGGGACAGCGCATTTTTCACCATCCCCGCGTCCAGCGTTTTGTCGCTGATTTTGAGCAGGCCATCCTGGTAGCTGTAAGCAGCCTTGACGCCGCCGGGCACTTTTTCTGCAAAACCGCTGGTCAGCGCCATGTCGATCTGCGCGGGGTTCAGTAAGGTGCCGGTCACCGTGAGCTGGCCGGACGAGCGCAGGTATTTTTCCAAGGCAATCTTGCCGTCGGTGGCGGGCAGCAGTTCCAGCATCAGGCTGGCACTCACCTGGCCGCCCTCGCCACTGCCTTTGAGCGCCGGGATACCGATGGACATACCGCTGGTCAGCAGCGTTTCCACCGCTTTGCGGACTTTCTGCGATTCGTCCGCCGTCATATTGCGGAACCCGCAACTCGCTTTGCCGATCTCCACGAGGGAGCGCACGCTGGGCGCATGCAAACCACCGATGCTGGCCTCCAGCACCAGGTCATTGAGCGACTGGCCCATGACTTTGAGCACTTTCACGGATTCGGTGACCTTGGAGCTGAGCCGGTCTTTGGTTTCGGTGGTTTCGCTGCGGACCAGCAGGCCTTGGATGGACACCGACGCGGTGCTGATGCCGTCAACCCCGAGGGCGATCGTGCCGGTCCCCAAGTTACGGTCCTTCAGGTCCATGTTCAGGCTCAGGCCTTTCATGTCCAAAGCGTCCCCCTTGCCACGGGCCACAAAGCTGCTCAAGTTCCAGACGAACTGTGCGGCGCTGGCGTCGGCGCTCAAGGAACCCTTGGAGGCGGTGATCTGAAAGTTCACGCCCTCGTTGTTGAAGTTCATCTCGGGAACATCCATTTCAGCCTTGACGAGGCCGCTGTAACCCAACGCACCCGTGCCGCCGAGTTTTTTCCCGGGGCCGATCACTTTTTCCAAGGCCGCAGCGGCATGGCCCTGGGGCAGCACGGCCCATTCAAACTGCATCACGCCGCGGGTGGAGGGCAGATGGCTGACCGAATACTCGACTGAAAAGCTGGAGGGGTCCTGGTTGGCGGCCGCGTCGCAGCTGTCGCGCAACTGAAACTCGATCGTCCCGGTGGACTTGAACAGCCCGGCTTGGTGGGTCAGCTTGTGCACCACCAGGTCACCTTTGCGCGACGCCTCGGCAAACGCTTTCAGTTCAGTATCCAGGGTGCGGGAGGAATACCAGGGAAGCGCCAAACCCGCCATCGCGAGCAAGCCCAGTACCGCGGCGACAGCCCATTGTTTCAACGAAGTCATCAAGAACACCTTTTTTATTTATGGAGAGGGGCCTGCCGTTGGGCAGGTCGAAGCAGATTGCGCGTCAATAGTCGTCCAGCACCGCACCTTTGCTGGCGGTGGAGGCGTTGAATGCAAACTTCGCTTGGACGCCGCGCATGTAGCGGGGCGCGGGCGCTTTCCAGGCGGCGCGGCGGCGGGCGATTTCGTCATCGGGCACATTGAGCTGCAGCAGCAGGGCGTGCGCGTCGATGGTGATCGAGTCGCCTTCGTGAATCAGCGCAATCGTGCCGCCGACTGCCGCCTCGGGCGCCACATGGCCCACCACCATGCCCCAGGTGCCACCGGAAAAACGGCCATCGGTGATCAGGCCCACACTCTCGCCCAGGCCCGCGCCAATCAGCGCGCCGGTAGGCGCCAGCATTTCCGGCATGCCGGGGCCGCCTTTGGGGCCGAGGTAGCGCAAGACCATCACGTCGCCGGCGACGATTTTTCCGGCCAGGATGGCTTTCAATGCCGATTGCTCATCATCAAACACGCGCGCCGGGCCGGTCATCACCGGCTTTTTCAGGCCGGTGATCTTGGCCACGCAACCTTCGGGAGACAAATTGCCTTTGAGAATCGCCAGATGGCCTTGCGCGTACATGGGGTTGTTGATGGGGCGGATCACGTCCTGGTCGGCGCGGGGCACATCGGGAATGTCCTTGAGCACCTCGGCAATCGTCTGGCCGGTAATCGTCAGGCAGTCGCCGTGCAGCAAGCCCGCCACCAACAGGGTCTTCATAACCTGCGGAATGCCGCCTGCGCGGTGCAAGTCCACCGCCAGGTACTTGCCGCTGGGTTTCAGGTCGCACAGTACCGGGGTTTTGACCCGCACGCGTTCGAAGTCCTCAATCGTCCATTCCACCTCTGCCGCATGGGCGATCGCCAGAAAGTGCAGCACCGCGTTGGTCGAACCACCGGTGGCCATGATCACCGCAACCGCGTTTTCAATCGATTTGCGCGTCACGATGTCGCGCGGCTTGATGTCTTTTTTGATCGCTTCAATCAGCACCTTGGCTGAGTCCTTGGCCGAGTTCAGTTTCTCGTCATGCGGGTTGGCCATGGTGCTGGAATACATCAGCGAAATACCCAGCGCCTCGAAGGCGCTGGACATGGTGTTGGCGGTGTACATGCCGCCACAGGAGCCGGGTCCGGGGATCGCGCGCTGCTCGATTTCGTGCAGGTCAAAGTCGCTCAAATTGCCCGCAGCGTTCTGACCGACGGCCTCGAAGACACTGACGATATTCAGATCCTGCCCCTTATAGCTGCCCGGCAGAATGGTTCCGCCGTACACATAAATCGCCGGCACATTGGCGCGCAGCATGCCCATGAGGCCGCCGGGCATGTTCTTGTCGCAGCCGCCGACCACCACCACGCCGTCCATCCACTGGCCCTGCACGCAGGTTTCGATGCAATCCGATATCACCTCACGGCTGACCAGGCTGTATTTCATGCCCTCCGTGCCCATGGCCATACCGTCCGAAATCGTGGGTGTGCCAAATACCTGGGCATTGCCACCGGCCTCTTCGATGCCGGCGATGGCTGCGTCGGCCAGCTTTTGCAAGCCGCTGTTGCAGGGCGTGATCGTGCTGTGGCCATTGGCTACGCCCACCATGGGCTTTTTGAAGTCCGACTCCTCGTAGCCCATCGCGTAGTACATGGAGCGGTTGGGCGCACGCGATTTGCCCTCGGTGATATTGGCGCTGCGGCGGTTGATGGGCAGGAGGGGGCGGGTGGTGTCGGTCATGGTGGTGCGGCAGTGCCGGGTTGGAAAAGCAAGGGAGCGGGGCATTTTACGAGCCGCAGTGGCAGCCTGCCCGCCGTCTGGCGGAGTGCGCGCGGGCACAATAGCCCCATGCTGATCCATCCGCAAATAGACCCCGTTGCTTTGCAAATCGGCCCCTTGGCGGTGCATTGGTATGGATTGACCTATCTCGCTGCGTTCGGCTTGTTTGTGGTTTTGGGCCGGTTCAGGCTGCAGCACCCGCCCTACGCGCATATGCCGCCTGACCATGCGTGGACCGCTGGCGATGTGGAAGACTTTTTATTCTGGGGCGTGCTCGGCGTGGTGCTGGGTGGACGCGTCGGCTATTGTCTTTTTTACCAACCCGCGTATTACGCCAACAATCCGCTGGAAATTGTGGCGGTCTGGAAGGGCGGCATGGCCTTTCACGGCGGTTTGCTGGGTGTGATCGTGGCAATGGCAGGGTTTGCCGTGGCGCGGGGGCGCTCCTTTTGGGAGGTGGCCGACTTTGTCGCACCCTGCGTTCCCACGGGGCTGGCGTGTGGCCGTCTGGGCAACTTCATCAATGGGGAGCTCTGGGGCCGGGTGGCCTCAGCCGATTTGCCTTGGGGCATGGTGTTCCCGGGTGCCGGTGACGCACCGCGTCACCCCTCGCAGATTTATCAGCTGTTGCTGGAAGGCTTGCTGCTGTTCGGGCTGTTGTGGTGGTATGCGCGCAGCGGCCCGTTACGGGCCCGGGTTTCAGCGGCATTCTTGGTGGGTTACGGGGTTTTGCGCTTCGCGGTAGAGTTCTTTCGCGAACCCGACGCCCATCTGGGTCTACTGGGACTGGGTTTGAGCATGGGGCAGTGGTTATGTGTACCCATGGTGCTGGCAGGAGCCGGCTTGTGGCTGTGGGCCGGACGCGCGGGTCGGCCGGATGCATGATTTCCTTGTAAGCGAACCTGAATATGAATTTGTTTGTCGCGCTGCGGGCCGCTTTCCCCGCCGATTTGGATGCGGTTGCGGTGCAAACCGAAGAGGGTCTGGCCTATAGCTGGCGTGACCTGGACCGGGCAACCGCTATGGTGGCCAATTTGCTCGATTCTCTGGACCTGCCGGCTGACTCCCGGGTTGCGGTGCAGGTCGAAAAATCGGTGGAGGCCATGGTGGTCTACTTGGCTACGTTGCGCGCCGGGCTGGTGTACCTGCCGCTGAACACGGCCTACCAAAGTGCCGAACTGGATTACTTCATCGAGAACGCCGCCCCGGCTGTGGTGGTGTGCGCATCCGGGCGCTTCGGGGCGATCAGCAAACAGGCTTTCGCCCGGGGCGTGCAGTATGTCTTCACCCTCAACGAGGACCGCACCGGCAGCCTCTTGGAGCGCGCGGCCCAGCACAGCGATACGCACCGACCCGCCACGCGAAAGCCGCAGGATCTGGCTGCCATTTTGTACACCAGCGGTACCACGGGCCGCAGCAAAGGCGCGATGCTCAGCCACGGCAATTTGCTCAGCAATGCGCGGGTACTCAAAGATTACTGGGGCTGGCAGCGTGGTGACGTGCTGATCCATGCATTGCCGATCTTCCACGTCCACGGGTTGTTCGTGGCGATTCATGGCGCGCTGCTCAACGGCAGCAAGATGTTGTGGATGGACCGCTTTGAGCCGCGCCGGGCGATTGCCTTGATGGCCCAGGCCACGGTCTTTATGGGTGTTCCCACCCTCTACACGCGCATGCTCAGCGAACCGGCCTTGGATCGCAAGGCTACAGCCGGCATGCGCCTCTTTATTGCCGGATCCGCCCCCTTGCTGCTGGAGACTTTTGTGTCGTGGCAGGAACGCACCGGCCACACCATCCTGGAGCGCTACGGCATGAGCGAGACGCTGATGCTGACCTCCAACCCCTACCTGCCAAACGGCATTGGCCAACCCACGGCCCGCCGGGGTGGAACGGTGGGCCTGCCCCTGCCGGGCTTGCGCCTGCGCGTTGGTGGTCCCGATGGCAGCGCCCTGCCGACTGGGGAGGTCGGCGGCATCGAGGTCAGCGGGCCGAGCGTTTTCTCGGGTTATTGGCGCATGCCGGAGAAGACCGCTGAAGAGTTCACCGCAGACGGTTTTTTCAAAACCGGGGATGTCGGTTTGGTTGACGCACAAGGTTTTGTGAGCATTGTGGGGCGCAGCAAAGACCTGTACATCAGCGGTGGGTACAACGTGTACCCGGCTGAAATTGAGGGCTTCATGAATGCCCTGCCCGGTGTGGCGGAAACGGCCATTGTGGGCGTGCCGGACCCGGATTTCGGTGAGGTGGGCGTGGCGGTGGTGATTGCCAAACCCGGCGTTGAATTGCAGGCCGCCGATTTGCTTGCCCAACTCAAAACGCAGGTCGCGCGGTTCAAAGTTCCCAAGCGCTGTTACGTGGTGGCGGAACTTCCCCGCAACGCCATGGGCAAAGTGCAAAAAAACCTGTTGCGCGCGCGCTACGCGCCGGAGAAGGGCGAGACACCGTGACAGGTGGAGCCTGCTATGAAGCAAAACGTCCTGATCGTCGATGACACCGCGCTCAATCTGAACCTGCTGGTCACGATTGCCAACAAGCTCGTTGGCTGCGAAGCCCGCGGTTTTACCGACCCGCTAGCGGCATTGGAATGGGTGACCAACAACCCGGTGGGTTTGATCGTGGTCGATTACATGATGCCCGACCTCAATGGTCTGCAGTTCATCGCCCGTGTCCGCAGCCTGCCCGGGACGCGCGACACGCCCATCGTGATGATCACCGCCAACGAAGACAAAGGCATTTGCTACGAGGCCTTGGAAACCGGTGCGAGCGACTTTCTGGCCAAGCCGCTGGACCCCTTGGAATTTTTGGCCCGTGCCAAGCACATGCTGGCGCTCAGCGCCGCCCAGCACGCCCTGGCCGATCGGGCGGCCTGGCTGGCTGCCGAAGTCGAGCGGGCGACGGCCGATATCCGCTCGCGCGAACGCGAAACGCTGATGTACCTGGCCAAGGTTGCTGAGTTCCGCGACGGCACGACCTCCACGCACATCCAGCGCATGGCCCACTATGCCCAATTGATTGCCAAAGGCCTGGGCTTGGAACCCGCAGAACAGGAATTGCTGGTGGACGCATCGCCCATGCATGACATCGGCAAGGTGGCGATTCCGGACCGCATCCTGCTCAAGGCCGGCCAACTGGAGCCCGACGAGTTTGAGATCATGAAAAGCCATCCCGTGTATGGCTACGAGCTGCTGCGCCACAGCCAGTCACGCGTGCTGCGTGCGGGCGCTGAAATCGCCTACAGCCACCACGAAAAATTTGATGGCACCGGCTACCCGCAAGGTCTGGCGGGTGAGGCGATTCCCCTGCATGGACGCATCGTCGCGGTGGCCGATGTCTTCGATGCGCTGACCTCCGAGCGGCCCTACAAAAAATCCTGGACCCTGGAGGCGGCGGTCGACTATTTGCGCGCAGGCTCTGGGACGCATTTCGATCCGCAATGTGTCGATGCGCTGCTCAGCCAATGGCCCGATGTCTTGCGCGTCAAGGAGCAATTCAGCGACCATGGCTGATTCTTCGCCGGCGCCGCTGCGCGTGGCTGTGTGGCTTTTGTTGTTCTGCTGCGGCGCGTGCGTCGGGGCGGTGACGCCGGGGCCCGAGCTCCATCTTCGCAAGCCGGCACCTCCCGGTAATGAGAGCCTGTGCGCTGATTGGGCCTACCGGGTTCCCTTGGTCACCCCTGCACGCTGCATGCGCGCCGGCCTCGAGGCGGCTGCACAGCGCACGGTGCAGGGGCGCCGGATTTACCACCGCGACATGCTCAACCCCGATGCCGCCATCCGCGTGCTGGTGGTCGGCGGAATGCACGGCGACGAGTTGTCCTCTACCGCTTTGGCGCTGCAATGGATCGAGCAGGCGCAGAGCACCGGCTCCAATGTGCAATGGCGCTTCATTCCCATGCTCAACCCGGACGGCGTGTTCGCCAAACCATCGCGCCGAACCAATGCCCACGGGGTGGACCTGAACCGCAACTTCCCCACGCCCAACTGGAAGCGCGAGGCGGCGTATTACTGGGAGCAGCGCACCCGGCGCGATCCCCGCCGCTGGCCCGGGCCGCAACCGCTGTCGGAGCCCGAATCCCGTTACCTCGATGCGCAGATGCGGGAATTCAAGCCCCATCTCGTCGTCAGCATCCACGCGCCCTACGGCTTGCTCGACTACGACGGCCCCAGCACCCCGCCGCCCAAACTGGGACGCTTGTACCTGGACCAGGTGGGAATTTTCCCGGGCAGTCTGGGCAATTACGGTGGCGTTCAGCAAGGTATGCCTGTGGTCACCATCGAGTTGCCCAACGCCTTGCAGGCGCCGGGCGAGGCCGAGACCCGCCAGATGTGGATCGATTTATTACGCTGGATTGCCGAACACATCAAGGCCTGATGCCTGCAAGGGCGTAAGCTCTGATCCATGGCTGTACCTGAAACTGATCTCGCGCTCCTGGATGACCCCGCCGAGTGGGGTGCATTCAGCGTAGCCATTACGCCGGCCAGCGCACAGACACCGGCCATCTGGGAGTCCAGCGTCGTGATTGAGGGCATGCATTGCGCCAATTGCGCTGGCACGGTGGAGGCGGCCGTGTTGCGCACCCCCGGCGTGCTGTCGGCGCAGGTCAGCGCGGCCAGCCACCGCGCGGCGGTACGCTGGCAGCAGGGCGTAGCCGCGCCGTCGGCCTGGATGGCCCATATTCAGCAGGCGGGCTACGGCGTTTTACCCGCGCTCGACGTGCATGCGGTGGCGGCGCGCAAGCGGGAAAAGCGCCTAGCCCTGTGGCGTTGGGCGGTGGCCGGCTTGTGCAGCATGCAGGTCATGATGTACGCCTATCCCGCGTATTTTTCCAATCCGGGTGACGTGACGCCCGAGATGGAGCAACTCCTGCGGTGGGCCTCCTGGGTGCTGACGCTGCCCGTTCTGGTGTTCTCCTGCAGCCCCTACTTTGTGAGTGCCTGGCGCGATCTGCGCGCGCGGCGCATCGGCATGGACGTGCCGGTGGCCATGGGTATCGCCATCACCTTTGTCACCAGCAGCTGGGGCACTTTTGACCGCACCAGCGTGTTCGGCGCGACGGTGTATTTCGACTCGCTCACCATGTTTGTGTTTTTTCTGCTCAGCGGCCGCGCCTTGGAGCTGCGCTTGCGCGACCGCACCGCCGGGGCCTTGGAGGCGCTGATCAACCGCATGCCCCAAAGCGTGGAACGCTGCCTGGCGGACGAGAAAACCGAGCGCATTGCCGCGCGCTGGCTGGCGGTGGGCGACCGCATGCGCGTCAGCGCCGGCGAGGTATTCGCAGCCGACGGGGTGATCGAATCCGGCAGCACCGAGGTCGATGAAGCCCTGCTCAGCGGCGAATCCCGTCCCTTGTTGCGCAGCGTGGGCGACGCGGTGCTGGCGGGCAGTAACAACCTCAGCGGCACCGTGGTTTGCCGTGTCACGCAAGTGGGTGGCAGCACCCGCTACGCAGAAATCGCTGCGCTGATGGTGGCCGCGTCCACCACCAAGCCCGATATCGCCGCACTCGCAGACCGCATCGCGCGCCCGTTCCTCATCATGGTGGTGTTGTTGGCGGCGGCTGCTGGAGCCTGGTGGTGGACGGTGGATCCGCAGCGCGGCGTGATGACGGCGGTGGCGATTCTGGTGGTCACCTGCCCTTGCGCGCTCTCCTTGGCCACACCCACCGCCATGCTGGCCGCTGCCGGCGCGCTGGCGCGCGCGGGGGTGTTGGTGCGCAAGTTGGGGGCGATTGAAGTCCTGGCGCGGGTGGACACCTTTGTGTTTGACAAGACCGGCACCTTGACCGGCGACAGCTTGGCGCTGGTCGCAACCGAATGCCGTGCCGGCGTTGACGCGCAGGCGGCCTTGGCAGTGGCGGTGGCGCTGGCGCAGCATTCGCTGCACCCGGCGTCGCGCTCGCTGGTGCGCGCCTTGCCAGCGGCGCCGCAAGCCAGTTTGCTGCGCTGCCTGTCGGTCAAAGAGACGGCGGGGCAGGGTGTGCAAGGCGTTTTGTGGGAACGCCCCAGCGGCCAATCGCCGCTTAACCGGGGCGCGCTGCGCCTGGGTTCAGCAGCTTGGTGCGGGGTGGATGCAGCGCAAGCCGACCACAGCGATGCCGCCGGTGTGCGGGTCTATGTGAGCGATGCGCAGGGTTGGCTGGCGACTTTTGTGCTGGGCGAAGCCTTGCGGCCCGGTGCCGCTGCGGTGGTTGCGGCCTTGCAGGCACAGGGGGCTCAGGTCCAGCTTTTGTCAGGCGATCGCTCAGCGTCGGTTGCGGCGATTGCGCAGACCGTGGGCATCCGCGCAGCGCGGGGCGACTGCAGTCCCGCTGATAAATTGGCCGCCCTGCAGGCGCTGCAAGCGCAGGGCCGCGTGGTGGCGATGGTGGGCGACGGTTTGAATGACACGCCAGCGCTGGCTGCAGCGGCCGTCTCGTTCGCTTTTTCGGCCACGGTGGCGGTGTCGCAGGTTCACGCGGATTTTGTGGTGCTGGGCCAGAGCTTGGACGCGGTGCTGCAGACCCGGCAGCTGGCGCAGCGCACCATGGCCATCGTGCGGCAAAACCTGTGGTGGGCGCTGGCCTACAACGCCGCGTGTGTGCCGGCCGCGGTCATGGGCTATGTCTCGCCTTGGCTGGCTGGTCTGGGTATGGCGGTGAGTTCGCTGTTTGTGGTGCTCAACGCCTTGCGCCTGGCACGCCGGGTGGTGGGCCCCGTATGACACGCGGGCGGTTTGAACGATTCTCTGTGGGCTTTTCGGTATGTCAGTTGCCATATTCTCCGAAGCGGTAAGCGGCACGGCCACCAGTTTGCACGACGTGGGCGCTGCCGCCGCGCATTGGCATCCGGTTCTGAACAGTGTGGCTCTGGGTGACGCGCCGCAGGCGGTCCAGTTGATGGGCCAGGCCGTGGTGCTGTGGCGCGATGCACAAGGGCAGCCCCGGGCCTGGGCCGACCGCTGCCCGCACCGGGGCGCGCGCCTCTCGCTGGGCCGGGTTTGCGAAGGGCAGCTGGAGTGTGCCTACCACGGCTGGCGTTTTGCGGACACGGGTCGTTGCGTACATGTGCCGGCGGACCCGGAATTTGTTCCGCCGGCCAGCCACAGCGCGCAGGTTTTCGCCGCGCAAGAGGCCTATGGATTGGTCTGGGTCAGGTTGGTGGACGGCGCGCACGGCGTGCCGCTGTTTGCCGCCGAGAGCGATGCCGGATTGCGCAAAGTCCATTGCGGTCCCTATGACGTGGCAACCAGCGCGCCGCGCATTGTGGAGAATTTTTTGGATATGGCGCACTTCGGTTTTGTACACGAGGGCTGGCTGGGCGAACGCGGCCGCAGCGTGATTGCCGACTACACGGTGCAAACCACCGCCACCGGACTGCTGGCCACAAACTGCCGCGCCTGGCAGCCCCAGTCCCATGCGCAGGCGACGCAGGGCGCGATGGTGGAATACCGCTACGAAGTGACCGCGCCCTATGCGGCGGTGCTGACCAAGGTGCCCCAGGCGCACGCCACGGCGGAGGCGGCCTGGCGCGAATCGATTGCGCTTTTCATCTGCCCGGTGACGGCCGAGAGCAGCCGGGTCTGGTTCCGTCTGGCGGTGGCCGACTTGGATTCGCCAGATGCTGCGCTGCAGGCCTTTCAAAACACGATCTTCATGCAGGATCAGCCGGTGCTGGAGTCGCAAAGCCCGCGCCGCTTGCCCTTGGATCCGCGCGCCGAAGTGCATACGGTGGCGGACAAGGCATCTGCCGCATACCGGCGCTTTTTGCAGAGCGCCGCAATCACCTTCGGGACCTGTTGACGCCGCCGCGGTAGCGCCGGTTCACGCCAATTCCGGATAGCCCAGGGCTTGCGCTTGCAGGCGCATGTCGATACAGACCTGGTAGGTGTCAAGCGGCAGGGTCTGGAAACCATGGATACCCAGTGCCGCCAGTGGCTCCGCTGCTTCCCGGTCGTGCACCAGTGCAACCAGCGCCGCCTGCAAGGCCAGCAGCTCTGTGGCGGGGGTGGAACGCCCGGTTACCAGCGGCAAGCCCGGATAGGCCGATGTTTGGCCTACGGTGCACAGGCCAGCCACCGCTTGCGGCATGTCACGCTGCAGCCCCGCCCAGGTAACGCAGTCGACGGCCGCGAGATCAGCGCGGCCCTGTTGCACCGCCGCTACGGACGCTGCGTGGCCGCCCGTTGCCATCACTTCGCAGAAAAAGCGGCCATGCAGCGCCAGCGGTGCAACGGCGGCGCGCAAGGCGTTGTAGCCGGATTGCGAATCGTCTGAATTGAAAGCCGCGCGCATACCGCGAAAGTCGGCGAGGCCACGACCCGCGTGTTCGGCGCGCGCCACCAGTTGGCTGCGGCAAAAAATGCCTTTGCAGCCCGCCGCGCGGTAGCTGAAAGCGCCCACCAGCTGTACCGCCCCGGCCAGCGTGTGCGTGAGCGGGTAACCACAGGTCTGGCTCAGCAGCAAATGCGGGTCGCGCCAGTGTGCGGGGTAATCCTGCGGCCACTCCAAACTATCCGGAACACCTTGGCAACCTGCGTCTAGAAGCCGCCTGTGCAGCACCTCCCACAGCGACAGCAGCGCCGCGCGGTTGCTCAGGTACATGGGCAGCGCCACGCTGCGCATCGCCTTCATCCGGCAAGGTCCGGGCACGCCAGCTCCCGGGTCGTCTGCCCGGGCGTGTCGACCGGCGTGAACAGGTGGCGCAGAAAAAAGCGGTTGTAGCCGGGGATGAGAAATCCGCCGGTGCCGTTGATGAAGCGTTCGCGTTCGGCCCGGTATGCCGCGGGAATCGCGAACCAGGGCAGGCCCGGCCGGGCATGGTGGACCGCGTGGTAGTTGTTGTTCAGGTACAGCAGGCGCCAGAACCAACCGGCCTCATTCACCACGATGCGGTGCGCGGGGCGCGCCGCCGGCCGGTGCTCGTACAGCGAGCGCATGCAGGCCAAGCCGAGCGCAAAGTAGCCGCTCAGCAGGTACATCCACACCGGCATGGCGGTGCCCGCATGAACCCCCCACAGCAGCAGGCCGAGCAAGCCGAGATGTTGGATCCAGGTCCAGGCCCGCGAACCCGCGCGCCCGCTTGCAGGCTGCGTCAGACCCTGTAATAACTTGGCGATGGCAAATGCCGGCGTGATGCACAGACGCCCCAGCGCCGTGCGCTGCGCCACCCACAAAGCACGCATAGGCGCGCTGCAAGCGGCAAAGTCGGGCGGGTCCATGTAATTGCTCTCGGGATCTTCGTCCGGGAAGGTCAGCAACTCGTCGCGGTGGTGCGCCAGGTGGCTGTCGCGGTAAATGTCAAAGGGGTACCACACTGCCAGCGGCATGAGACCGAAGACACGGTTCAAACGCGCAAAGGGCGTGGGATGTCCGTGCACCAGTTCATGCTGCAAGCTCATGTACCAGGCACAGACCACGGTCAGCAGGAGCCAGGGCGCGAGGCCGCCCTGCAGTACATACCAGCCCAGGGCAACAACCCACAGCCCGTAAATGACCGCAATCAAGGCCCAGGTCGGCCACTCGCTTGGCGCGGCGGTGTTGTCGGCGGAGGTGAAAGAATCGCGGGGCATGGGAATCGGGGATGGCTGCGCAGCGCACAGGATCGTGTCACGCCGCCATGCTAGCACCGCCTGCAGGTCACTAAAATACGGCCCATCAAGCCCGCGCCCCGGCGGGCTTTTTCTTTGTATTTTCCGGGGCCATGTAGAGGACTACCATGTACAAAAACCTCGCAGCCACACGTGTGGCGGCTTGTTTGCTGGCTTTTTTTGCGGGCTTTGCCAGCGCCCAATCCACCCCGGACGCGGCCCCGCCGCTCAAAGCGGCGTTTGTGTATGTCACGCCGGTCACCGACGCAGGCTGGGTTCACCAGCATGAGCTGGGTCGGCAGGCCTTGCAAAAAGCGCTGGGTGACAAGGTGCAAACCAGTTTTGTGGAAAGCGTGGCCGAGGGGCCGGACGCCGAGCGCGTGATCCGCGACCTGGCGCGCCAGGGCAATACGCTGATCTTCACGCCCAGTTTTGGCTATATGGAGCCCACCTTATCGGTGGCGCGGGACTTTCCGAATGTGCGTTTTGAATCCATCACGGGCTACAAAACTGCAGCCAACGTCGCAGCTGCCAACGCCCGCTATTACGAGGGTCGCTATCTGGCCGGTATCGCGGCCGCGCGCATGAGCAAAACCCATGTGGCTGGATATGTGGCGGGTTTTCCGATCCCGGAGGTGGTGCAGGGCATCAACGCCTTCACTTTGGGTATGCGTTCGGTGGACCCGCAGGCGACGGTGAAGCTGATCTGGCTCAACACCTGGTTTGATCCGGCGCGCGAGCGCGATGCGGCGATGACCTTGTTCAACCAGGGCGCTGATGTGCTGGCGTTTCACACGGCATCCACCGCCGTGATGGCAGCGGCCCAGGAACGGGGCAAATGGGCGGTGGCCTACCACTCGGATATGCGCCATATCGCGCCCGACGCGCAGATTCTGGCGGTGACCCACGAATGGGGCGCCTATTACACGGGCCGCGCCCGCGCCGTGCTCGA
>CANFTU010000018.1 GCA_947450005.1 Comamonadaceae bacterium
GACGAGGTGATCCGCCGCGAATTCCGCCAGTTTGAAGCTTCCTGGTACGACGGCGAAAAAATCAGGTTGTCCCGAAGCCGGGTCGATCGCTTGGGTTATTTCAAGGATGTGGGCATCGAAACGGTTGAGTTGGCTGACGCGCCGGACCAAGTCGATTTGTTGGTGACGGTGGTCGAGAAACCTACTGGCAATATCAGCCTTGGTGCTGGCGTGTCGTCGGCCGACGGGCTGGGTTTGCAATTCGGTTTTAACCAAGACAATGTGTTTGGGTCGGGACAGTCGTTGGGTGTTCAAATCAATACCAGCAAGTACAACCGGGTTCTGGTGTTCAGCAATACCGATCCTTACTTCACCGAAGACGGCGTTTCCAGGGCTATTGATGTTTACCAGCGTAACAGCAAGCCTTATGTGGACGCGGATAGCTATTCCATCGAAAGTACCGGGGCCACTCTGCGTTTTGGTGTCCCGTTCACCGAGACTGATACGGTTTTTATGGGACTGGGTTACGAGCAGACGGCGATTGTTTCGGGGACCTACCTCCCCACGGCCTACAGTGATTTTGCCAGTCAGTATGGCTACACGGTTTACGGCGTACCCATCACCTTGGGGTGGTCGCGTGATACCCGCGACAGTGCATTGGTTCCGAGCACGGGACGTGTGCTGCGTGCGAACGGCGAGTGGAGCGCTGGAGGTGATTTGGGTTATGCCAGGGCTACCTTGCAATACCAGCAGTTTTATCCACTGAGCAAGAAGACGACCTTGGCGTTCAATAGTGAATTTTCTTCCGGTGTCTCCACCAACGGGCAAACCTACCCCCTCATGAAGAATTACTACGCTGGCGGCCTTGGTTCGGTGCGTGGCTTTCAGCAGGGTAGCTTGACTACGGCCTCACAAAGGGCATTGATCGATTCCAGTACCTACAGCGTGGTAACGGGTGGTGCCACCAAGTTGGTTTTGAACGCCGAGGTGCTTTCGCCTTTTCCGGGCGGCGGCAATGACCGGACCTTGCGCATGTACGGCTTTGCCGATGCCGGAGGCTTATACGGCCCCGATGCATCCATCGGGCTGGACGAACTGCGGACCTCGGTGGGCTTGGGTATCAGTTGGATCTCGCCGGTCGGCCCGCTGCGTTTGGCCTGGGCCAAGCCGCTGTCTACTTTGTACGGCGATAAACTACAGACCCTTCAGTTTCAGATCGGAAGCTCATTTTGATGTCCTCACTTGTACAAAAATGTTTTTTGGGTTTGCTGCTGGTTGTCTCCGGCGCGGCTGCATACGCGCAGGAAACCCGTGTGGGCTACATTAATTACCAGCGCATTACGACCGAGTCGGCCCCTGCGAAGGCTGCCCAGGGCCGCTTGGAGCAAGAGTTCTCCAAACGTGACAAGGATTTGGTGGCCTTGCGCGATAGCATCAAGACCTTTAGCGAGCGGTTCGACAAAGACGCTCCGACGCTGAGCGAAAGCCAGCGGACCAGCCGTCAAAAAGAATTCGCCGACATGAACAGGGAATTCCAGCGCAAACAACGGGAGCTGCAAGAGGACATCAACGGCCGCCGCAACGAAGAGTTGCTCCAAGTGCTTGACAAGGCAGCGAAGGCGGTCAAGCAGGTGGCAGATGCTGAGAAATACGATCTGGTTATCCAAGAGGTCGCCTACAACAACGGCAAACACGACCTGACGGACAAAGTCTTGAAGATTCTTAACGCAGCGAAGTAAGTGGCTGTTGTAGTGGGCGATTCGGCGGTCTTTTCGCTGCGGCTTGCGGACATCGTACAAGCCATAGGCGGTGAACTGGTCGGGGACGGTCAGGTCGCCGTCGAGGGATTAGCCCCGTTGGATCGCGCCCAATCCCGTCAGATTTGTTTTTTGAGTAACCCCCGCTACGCCGCTGCATTGCCAGAATGCCAGGCTGCCTGTGTGATTGTTGCGCCGTCTATGCGGGACGCTGCCCTGGATCGCGGTACCACCATCGTGGTGCAAGACCCTTACCTGTACTACGCCAAGTTGACGCAGCTCTGGCGGCGTCGCTTTGGCGAGTGGAAGGGTGACGAGGCTGTCGGTGCCGGTGGCTGGATCCACCCCAGCGCGGTGGTCCACCTGCACGCTGAAGTGCACCCGAGTGCCCGCATTGGTCCTTTGTGTGTGGTGGAACGCGGTGCCCGCGTGGGTGCGCGCAGCGAATTGACCTCGCGGGTCAGTTTGGGCTATGACTGCATCATCGGTGAGCGCTGCATCGTGCACCCGGGTGTGGTGATTGGCGCGGATGGGTTTGGATTTGCCAAAGATGGCGAGCGATGGGAAAAAATTGAGCAATTGGGCGCCGTATGGATTGGTAACGACGTCGAGATCGGGGCTAACACCTGCATTGACCGCGGCGCGTTAAGCGATACTGTCATCGAGGACGGCGTCAAGCTCGACAACCTGATCCAAATTGGCCACAACGTGCGCATCGGGCGCAACACCGCGATTGCCGGCAGCGTGGCGGTTGCGGGCAGCGCCACCATCGGTGCCAACTGTACGGTGGGCGGCGGGTCGCTGGTCAGCGGGCATCTCACGATTGCCGATGGTGTTCATTTATCCGGCTGCAGTTGCGTAAGCAAGTCCATTACCAAGCCGGGCGTTTACACCGGTGTTTTTCCGCTGGATGAGCATGGGGACTGGGAACGCAATGCAGCCACCTTGCGACAACTTCACCGCCTGCGCGAGCGGATCCGACAATTGGAAAGAGAGCGCCAGCCATGATGGACATCCACCAGATTCTGAAAAAATTACCCCACCGTTATCCGATTTTGTTGGTCGACCGTGTGATTGCGCTGGAAAAAGGCAAATCCATCAAGGCACTGAAAAACGTGACGATTAACGAGCCATTTTTCCAGGGCCACTTCCCCTACCGGCCGGTCATGCCGGGTGTTTTGATGCTGGAAGCGCTGGCCCAGGCAGCGGCCTTATTGGCTTTCGATGCGCTGGGTACCGGGCCCAGCGAAGATCTGGTGTATTACTTTGCCGGCATCGACAACGCGCGCTTCAAGCGGCCGGTTGAGCCGGGAGACCAGCTGATGCTGGATGTGGAGATGGTGCGCATGAAAGCCGGCATCTTCAAGTTCAACGGCAGCGCATCGGTGGACGGCACCTTGGCGGTGCAGGCTGAGTTGACCTGCGCGGTGCGCCCGGTCGCGGCTTCCGACTGAGTCTGCTGGTGAGCCTGATCCACCCCACAGCCTTGATTGACCCGCTTGCGGAGCTAGATAGCTCCGTGGCGGTCGGACCCTATTCCGTGGTGGGTCCAGATGTACGCATCGGTGCGGGAACCACAATTGGTGCCCATTGCGTGATTGAAGGGCGCACCACAATCGGGCGTGATAACCGGATTTTCCAGTTCAACTCCCTTGGCGCTATTCCCCAGGATAAAAAATACGCGGGTGAACCGTGTGAGTTGGTGATGGGTGACCGCAACACGGTGCGGGAGTTCTGCACCTTCAACATCGGCTCGCCGGGTGACCAGGGCGTGACCCGCTTGGGGGACGATAACTGGATCATGGCCTACGTGCACTTGGCGCACGACTGCCAGGTCGGCAACCACACCATCTTTGCGAATAACTCGCAACTGGCCGGCCATGTGCATGTGGGTGACTGGGTGATATTGGGCGGCTTCACGGTTGTGCACCAGTTTGTCCGCCTCGGCGCGCACAGCATGACCGCCATGTGCGCCTTGTTGTTTGCAGATTTGCCGCCTTTTGTGATGTGCCAGGGTCAACCGGCGGCAGCGCGCTCCATGAATTACGAAGGCTTGCGGCGGCGCGGGTTTTCATCCGAGCGCGTAGCCGCCGTGAAGTCCATGCACAAGGCGCTGTACCGGGACGATTTGACACTGGAGCAGTCGCGCGAACGCATTGCCGCCCTGGTCGAAGCCACCCCCGATTGCGCGCAGGATGTCAGCATGATGCTGGACTTTCTGGCCCAGGTTTCGCCGCAGCGCGGCATCGTGCGTTGAGCGCGGCGGCGATGTCCGCACCCCCCTTGGTTTCGACTCCCGCGGATCGCGCTGCGGCATCCCTGCGCGTTGGCATGGTTGCCGGTGAAGCCTCGGGCGACCTGCTGGCCGGGCGTTTGATCGATGGGATGCAGACGCGTTGGAATGGACTTGAAGTGTGCGGAATCGGTGGGCCGCAGATGGTGGGTCGCGGCATGCAGGCCTGGTGGCCACAGGATAAATTGGCGGTACACGGTTTCAGCTGGGAGTTGATCCGCCGCTACCGGGAAATTGTGGCTATCCGCCGCCAACTGCGTGATCGGCTCATCGCGGATCCCCCGGATGTGTTCATTGGCGTGGATGCCCCCGATTTCAATCTGGCGCTGGAGGCCGACTTGCGTGCCAGCGGAACCAAGACCGTGCACTTTGTCTGCCCCTCGGTCTGGGCCTGGCGTCCGCAGCGCATGGAGTTGCTGCGCCGCGCGGCCAACCATGTGTTGTGCATATTTCCGTTTGAGCCGGAATTGCTGCAACGCGAGGGAATAGCGAGTACTTTTGTCGGCCATCCCCTGGCGCAGTTGATACCGATGCAGCCGGATCGTGCCGCTGCCCGGCGCGTTCTTGGCTTGGCTGACGATGCCTTGGTGCTGGCCATCCTGCCGGGTAGCCGCCGCTCTGAAATTGATTACCTTGCCCCATTGTTCTTCGCGGCTGCCGCGCGCATGCTGGCTTCTCGGCCCGCCTTGCAATTGGTGGTCCCCGCCGCGCCGGGCCTGCGCGCACGCATAGAGGCTGCTGCGCGCAACAGCGGCCTGCATGGCCACTTGCATATCGTGGACGGGCAGTCGCACGCGGCACTGGCTGCTTGCGACACGGTGTTGTTGGCCAGTGGTACCGCCACTTTGGAGGCGGCCTTGTTCAAACGCCCGATGGTGATCGCCTACCGCATGTCCTGGTTATCGGCCGCGCTGATCGGCCGCAAGCTCTTGCAGCCTTGGGTCGGCCTGCCCAATATCCTCAACCGCCGTTTTGTGGTGCCGGAGTTACTGCAGGATGCCGCCACGCCAGCCGCGTTAGCGCAGGCCACGCTGGAGTGGTTGGACGCTGCACAACACGCACCCGAACGCTTGCAGGAATTGCAGGACTGCTTTACCACCATGCACCACAACCTCTTGCGCGATACCCCCGCGCTTGCCAGCGATGCCATCGCCCAAGTTGTTCAAGGCTGATTCATCAGGCTTCGGGCCGGCTTGGCTGGCCATGGATGCGCAGGGCCTGGTCGCCGGCGTGGACGAAGCCGGGCGGGGGCCGCTCGCCGGACCGGTGGTCGCCGCTGCAGTGATCTTGGATCCGCGCCAGCCGATTGCCGGTCTGGCTGATTCGAAGACCCTCAGTCCCGCCAAGCGCGAGCGCCTATTCCATGAAATCCGGGCCAAAGCCCTGTGTTGCTCGGTCGCGCAAGCCAGCGCCCAAGAGATTGACGCGCTCAACATCTTGCAAGCCACGCTGCTCGCTATGCAGCGCGCGGTCGCCGGCTTGCGCTTGCCACCCAGGCTGGTGCTGGTGGATGGCAACCGCCTGCCTGTTTTGCCCATGCGCGCTGACGCCATCGTGAAAGGTGACTCCAAGGTGCCGGCGATTTCCGCCGCATCCATCGTCGCCAAGGTGCACCGGGACCAGTTGTGTGTCGCGCTCGACGCCTTGTACCCCGCCTACGGCTTTCGCAAGCACAAAGGCTACGGCACCGCCGAACATCTGGCCGCATTGGCCTTGCATGGACCCTGCCCTGAGCACAGAACCAGCTTCCGCCCGGTGGCACAGGCACAGCGATGAATCCGGTACGCCATATCACCGCGCGAGATAACCCGCTGCTCAAAGAGCTGCGCAAACTCGGCTCCGACAGCGTGGCGTACCGCAAGCTCGGTCGCGTGTGGGTCGAGGGCGAGCATCTGTGCAGCGCGGCCATAGCGCGTGGTGTGACGCCCCGCATAGCGGTTTTTTCGGATGCGGGTTGGGAGCGGGCTGCACCGGAACTGCGCGATGCGGCTCCCGACACCGTGCGCCTGCCGGATGCCTTGTTTAGCAGCATCAGCGCGCTGGATTCTCCATCTGACATGGGCTTTGTGATGGATCTGCCGCTGGCAACCCGGATGCTCGCCGGCGTCAATACCGTTTTGCTGGACCGTGTGCAGGACGCCGGCAACGTGGGCTCCATCTTGCGCAGTGCCTCTGCGTTCGGTGTGCGCCAGGTGCTGGCGCTGCGCGGGACTGCCGCCCTGTGTTCGCCCAAAGTGCTGCGCGCGGGTATGGGCGCCCATTTCGGCTTGCATCTGGTTGAAGGCTTGGAGCCGCATGACCTCGATGCATGGGATGTGCCCCTGGTCGTGACCAGCTCGCACCAAGGCGTTGTGCTGCATGAGGCGCGCTTACCCAATCCCTGTGCGTGGGTGTTCGGTCATGAGGGGCAGGGCGTTGCGCCGCAATGGCAAGCGCGCGCCACTTTGGCGGTGCGGATTGCGCAGCCGGGCGGTGAGGAGTCCCTGAATGTGGCCGCAGCTGCGGCGATTTGTCTGCACGCCGCATCGATCGAAGCCTGATAAATGTCGGGCCGAATATAATGATGGGCTTTTCCAAAGCAGCTCCGCCAAGCGCCTGCACCGTCAGTTTTCCATCTCTGTTGATCGACCGGATTTGATTCGCAGGGCGCCCAGGGGCCCCACCGTAACGCAATCGGAGATCCCCGTGCTTTTGTCTCTTCAGGGTTCCCCCCCGCCCGCTATCCTGGCACTCGCAGACGGCACTGTATTCACCGGCAATTCCATTGGTGCTCCGGGCCAGACCGTTGGCGAGGTCGTTTTCAACACCTCCATGACCGGCTACCAGGAAATCCTGACCGACCCGAGTTATTGCCAGCAAATGGTCACCCTGACCTACCCGCATATTGGTAATTACGGCGTGAACCGCGAAGATGTCGAATCGCGCCGTGTTTTCGCCGCCGGGCTCATCATCAAAGACCTGGCCATGCAGGCCTCCAATTTCCGCCAAACCCAGTCCCTGAGCGAATACCTGCAAGCGGCCGGCACAGTCGCCATCGCCAATTTGGATACGCGCCAGCTCACCCGCCATTTGCGTACCCACGGAGCGCAGAACGGCTGCATCCTGGCCTTGCTGCCCGGACAAGTAGCGGATGCCGCCGCGACGCAAATGGCCATTGACGCGGCGCGGGCGGCGCCGTCGATGGCGGGGCTGGATTTGGCCCGCGTAGTCAGCGCTTCACAGGCTTACGCTTGGAACCAGACGGAATGGACATTGGGCGCCGGCTATGGCGAACAGACCCAGCTACGTTGTCATGTGGTGGCCTATGACTTCGGTATCAAATCCAACATCTTGCGCATGCTCAGCGCACGCGGCTGCAAGGTCACCGTGGTACCGGCACAAACCAGCGCGGCCGACGCGCTCGCGCTGCAGCCTGACGGTATTTTTCTCAGCAACGGCCCGGGCGACCCACAGCCCTGCGACTACGCCATCGCTGCAGCACGCACCTTGATCGATTCCGGTACGCCCACCTTCGGCATTTGCCTGGGTCATCAAATCATGGCGCTGGCCAGCGGTGCCAAGACCTTCAAAATGAAATTCGGCCACCACGGCGCGAACCATCCCGTCAAAGACCTGGCCAGCGGTCGCGTCAGCATCACCAGCCAAAACCACGGCTTTGCGGTTGACGAGGCCTCCTTGCCGGCCCACCTGCGGGCTACCCATGTGAGCCTGTTCGATGGCACGCTGCAAGGCTTGGAACGCACCGACAAACCGGCCTTTTGCTTCCAGGGCCACCCCGAGGCATCGCCCGGCCCGCAGGACATCGGTTATCTGTTCGACCGATTCGTACGGGAGATGGAGTCGCGCGCATGAGTTGGTACGGCGTCACCGATATCTGGACGTATGTCATCGGAGCCATCGGCATCATCCTGTTGCCCGGTCCGAATTCGCTGTTTGTTCTATCGGTTGCGACTGCACGCGGCGTGCGCGCGGGCTACCAGGGCGCGATGGGCGTATTTTTGGGCGACAGCATTCTGCTGGGCTTGGTGGGTCTGGGTGCTGCCGGTTTGCTGCGTACCTACCCAGCCGTATTCATGGTGGTGAAGTACGCCGGGGCGGTTTATCTGGGGTGGGTCGGTGTGAATCTGTTACGCGCTGCCTTGGAGCGCTGGCGCAGCAGTCCGGCTGAATACTTGGCGGACGCGCCGCCGGAGCAGTCCGCCCCCCCTGCGGGGATGCAGCAGCCCTTTCGCCGGGCTCTGGTGATCAGCCTGCTCAACCCCAAAGCGATTTTGTTTTTGCTGTCCTTTTTTGTGCAGTTCATCGACCCCCAGTACGAAGCACCGGCGGTACCGTTTTTGATTTTGAGCACCATCATCATGGCTGCCAGCGCGGCGTACTTGTCGGCCCTGATCTTTGCCGGCGTGCGACTGGCGCAGACCTTCCGCCGCCGGGCCCGCTGGTCGGCCAGCTTATCAGCCGGTGTGGGCGGACTGTTTATGTGGTTCGCCGCCAAACTGGCCGGTGCGAGCCTGCATTGAATTCGAGAATGAGAAACCTCCATGCCTAAACGCGCAGATTTACACAGCATCCTGATCATTGGTGCCGGCCCCATCATCATTGGCCAGGCTTGCGAATTTGACTACTCAGGCGTACAGGCCTGCAAGGCTTTGCGTGAGGAAGGCTACAAGGTCATTTTGATCAACAGCAATCCCGCCACCATCATGACCGACCCTGCTACCGCCGACGTCACCTACATTGAGCCGATCACGTGGCAGACGGTCGAAAAAATCATTGCCAAAGAGCGACCCGACGCGATCCTTCCGACCATGGGTGGCCAGACGGCACTCAATTGCGCGCTCGATTTGTGGCACCACGGCGTATTGGATAAGTACCAAGTCGAGTTGATTGGCGCGTCGCCGGAGGCCATCGACAAGGCCGAAGACCGCCTCAAGTTCAAAGACGCGATGACCAAAATCGGCCTGGGATCGGCCCGCTCGGGTATCGCCCACAGCATGGACGAGGCATGGGGCGTGCAAAAAACCCTGGGATTCCCCACGGTCATACGCCCCAGCTTCACCCTGGGCGGAACCGGTGGTGGTATTGCCTACAACGCCGAAGAATTCGAAACCATTTGCAAGCGTGGCCTGGAGGCTTCCCCCACCAACGAACTGCTCATCGAAGAGTCGCTGCTGGGCTGGAAAGAATTTGAGATGGAGGTGGTGCGCGACAAGGCCGATAACTGCATCATCGTCTGCTCGATTGAAAACCTGGACCCCATGGGCGTGCACACCGGCGACTCGATCACCGTGGCGCCGGCGCAAACGCTTAGCGACAAGGAGTACCAAATTTTGCGTAACGCCAGCCTAGCGGTATTGCGCGAAATTGGCGTGGATACAGGCGGCTCCAACGTGCAATTTGCGATCAATCCGGCAGACGGGCGCATGGTGGTGATTGAGATGAACCCGCGGGTGTCGCGCTCTTCGGCGCTGGCATCGAAGGCAACGGGTTTTCCGATTGCCAAAGTGGCGGCCAAACTCGCCGTCGGCTTTACGCTGGATGAATTGCGCAACGACATCACCGGCGGCGCAACGCCCGCCAGTTTCGAGCCCAGCATTGACTACGTGGTCACCAAAATTCCCCGTTTTGCGTTTGAAAAATTCCCTGCCGCTGACAGCCGTCTGACCACCCAAATGAAATCAGTGGGTGAGGTGATGGCCATGGGCCGCACTTTTCAGGAGTCGTTCCAGAAAGCCTTGCGCGGCCTGGAAGTGGGCGTGGATGGCATGAACGAGAAAACCCAGGACCGTGAAGTCCTGGAGCGCGAGCTGGGCGAGCCCGGACCCGAGCGCATCTGGTACGTGGGCGACGGTTTTGCGCAGGGTATGAGCGTGCAAGAGATGCACGCCTTGACCAAAATTGATCCCTGGTTTTTGGTGCAGATCGAGCAAATCGTCAAGCTGGAGCTCGACATTGAGCGCCTGCCCCAGCCGGCCAGCGGCGGCACCTTGGACGTCATGGACGCCGCCACTCTGCGCGCCCTCAAGCAAAAAGGCTTTTCGGACCGCCGCTTGGCGCGGCAGTTCAAAACCACCGACGGTGCTGTACGCGAACGCCGTCGTGCACTGGGTGTGCGCCCTGTCTACAAGCGCGTCGACACCTGCGCGGCCGAGTTCAGCACGAACACCGCCTATTTGTATTCCACCTATGAAGCCGAAGGCGGGGAGTGCGAAGCCGCTCCGACCGACCGCAAAAAAATCATGGTGCTGGGGGGTGGTCCCAACCGCATCGGGCAGGGCATCGAATTTGACTATTGCTGTGTACACGCGGCGCTGGCGCTGCGTGAAGACGGTTTTGAAACCATCATGGTCAACTGCAACCCGGAGACTGTTTCTACGGATTACGACACCTCGGACCGGCTGTATTTCGAGCCGCTGACTTTGGAAGACGTGCTGGAAATCGTAGACAAAGAAAAGCCGTTGGGCGTGATCGTGCAATACGGCGGCCAGACGCCCTTGAAGCTGGCGCTGGACTTGGAGGCCAACGGCGTGCCCATCATCGGTACCAGCCCCGACATGATTGATGCGGCCGAAGACCGCGAGCGGTTCCAGAAACTGCTGCATGCGCTTGACCTGCGCCAGCCGCCCAACGCCACCGCCCGCACCGAGCCCGAGGCCCTGGAAAAAGCCGCCGCCCTGGGATACCCGTTGGTGGTACGCCCCAGCTATGTGCTGGGCGGGCGCGCCATGGAAGTGGTGCATGAGCAGCGCGATCTGGAGCGCTACATGCGCGAGGCCGTCAAGGTCAGCCATGACTCGCCCGTCCTGTTGGACCGTTTCTTGAATGACGCCATCGAGTGCGATGTGGATTGCATCCGCGATCAGACGGGCGCCACCTGGGTTGGCGGTGTCATGGAGCATATTGAGCAAGCCGGCGTGCACAGCGGCGACTCCGCCTGCTCCTTGCCGCCCTACAGTTTGGCAGCCGCAACAGTTGCTGAAATCAAGCGCCAGACCGCCGCGATGGCGGGTGCGCTTGCGGTGGTCGGTTTGATGAATGTGCAGTTTGCCATCCAGCATGTGGATGGCCGCGATGTGATTTATGTGCTCGAAGTGAATCCCCGCGCGTCCCGCACGGTCCCATTTGTGAGCAAGGCCACCGGTGTGCAACTGGCCAAGGTCGCCGCCCGTTGCATGGTCGGCAAAACGCTGGCCGAGCAAGGTATTGGTGCCGAAGTCACTCCGCCGTATTTCAGCGTCAAAGAAGCGGTGTTCCCCTTTGTGAAGTTTCCTGGCGTCGACACGATCCTGGGCCCCGAGATGAAATCCACTGGCGAGGTGATGGGCGTGGGCACGACTTTTGGCGAGGCCTTTATCAAGTCCCAGTTGGGTGCAGGCGTGCGCCTGCCGCGCGCCGGACAGGTGGTCTTGTCCGTCAAACAAAGTGACAAGCCGCGTATGGTTGAAGTGGCGCGCGCGCTGTTAGCGATGGGCTTCACGCTGGCGGCAACCAAGGGCACGGCCGCTGCGATTCAGGCGGCCGGTATGTCGTGCAAGGCGGTGAACAAAGTTGCCGAGGGCCGGCCCCATATCGTGGACATGATCAAAAACGATGAAGTCGTGCTGGTCATCAACACCGTGGAGGAGCGCCGCAACGCGATTGCCGATTCGCGCCAGATCCGTACCTCTGCACTGCAGGCACGCGTAACCACCTATACCACCATGGCCGGAGCGGAGGCAGCCGTCGACGGGATGCAATACCTGGACCATCTGGGTGTGATTTCCGTGCAGGAAATGCACGCGCAACTGTTGGCATAATCGCGCGCTTGAACCGAAGGACAGTGGAGCGCGCGGCGCTGGCACTGTCCTTTGTGCTTATTGCGGCGTGTTTCTGCGCCGCTCCATTCCCAAACCTTGTTGGATGTCTTATGGCCACTATTCCGATCACCAAGCGCGGCGCTGAAATCTTGAAAGCCGAACTGCACCAGTTGAAGACGGTGGAGCGGCCGACGGTGATCAACGCTATTTCAGAGGCCCGGGCGCAAGGCGACTTGAGCGAAAACGCCGAGTACGACGCTGCCAAAGACCGCCAGGGTTTTGTCGAGGGTCGGATCCAGGAAATTGAAGGCAAGCTGTCCGCTGCGCAAGTGATTGACCCGGCTGCACTCGACGCGGGCGGGCGGGTGGTGTTTGGCGCCACGGTGGAACTGGAGCATGAGACCACGGGTGAGCGTGTGACCTACCAGATCGTTGGCGAGGACGAGGCCGACTTGAAACTCGGGCTGGTCAATATCAGCTCCCCGATTGCCCGCGCGTTGATTGGCAAAGAAGAAGGTGACACCGCGGTGGTCATGGCCCCGGGCGGGGAAAAGTCCTACGAAATTGTGGCGGTGCATTACCGCTGAGGGCGCTGCCATGGTGCGGACGCTTCCCCTTTGGCTGGCCGCTGCGTGGCTGATGAGTCTGACGACCATTGGTTTTCTGGTCGTCCCTTTGCTGTTTGTGTATTTGCCATCACCCGCGATGGCGGGCGCGATGGCCGCGCACCTTTTCACTGCGCAAACGGTACTGTCGGCGGTCTGCGGTTTGGTTGTGTTGTGGCTGATCCGCGTGCCGCGTTGCGACATCGCCACCGATGTGGCGCCCGGCTTGACCGTGTGGGCTTTGGGTGGCGTGCTACTGGCTTTGCTGGTGGAGCTAGGGATTGCGCCGCATATCGTGGCGCGAGAGAACCTGGCTTTGTGGCACGGGCTGGGTACGGCGATGTACGCCGCTCAGTGGGTGTGCGCGATAGCCGTGTTTGCGCAGCTGAGTCGATCAGGCCGGCGCGCGGTGCCGGTGGACAGTCCGGACACCGGCGTTCAAGTCTGACTGCGTTTTTTGACGCTGGTTTGTGGCTTGGGCTTGGCTCGTTTGATGTTGCCGCCCGGTGTCAGACGCTGGTTGCCCAACACCCGCAGGGTTTTGACCTCGGGCCGTTGGCCCGGGCGTTTGCTGAATTTGAGAACCTTGACATCGCGCGGACCGGCCTTTCGGTCTTCGTCCAAGGCCTTTTCTTTGGCTGCTGCCGGGCGCCAGAGCACAATGAGCTTGCCGATGTGTTGGATGGGTGCGGCATTGAACTCGTCGGCCAGGCTGGCGAGCATCGCTTCGCGGGCGGCGCGGTCGTCGGAAAAAATCCGGATCTTGATCAAGCTGTGCGCACCGAGCGCCGCGTCGATTTCTTTTTTGACATTGGCAGTCAGGCCGTCGCCGCCCACCATGACCACAGGATCCAGGTGGTGCGCTTCGGCCCGGTGGACTTTGCGCTCGGCGGGTGTGAGTTGGATGAGGGGCATAAGGGCATTATCCCTGTTTGAAAGTCTATGAAAACCAGAACCAGCAGCAGCAAGGTCAATAAGGCCTGGCTGCATGACCATATCAACGACCCCTACGTCAAATTGGCGCAGCGCGAGGGCTACCGCGCGCGCGCGGCCTACAAGCTCAAGGAAATCGACGAGGTCTTTGGCTTGATCCGCCCGGGGCAGTTTGTCGTGGATCTGGGCTGCGCCCCCGGTGCCTGGAGCCAGTATCTGCGCCGGCGCCTGGCACCCGGCGGTGCCGCTGCGGGTGCGCTGCACGGCACGATCGTCGGCTTGGATGTGCTGCCCATGGAGCCGATCGAAGGGGTGCACTTCATCCAGGGCGACTTCCGGGAGGCCGAAGTTCTGGAGCAGTTGCAGTCCGCTTTGGCGGGGCGGCAGGTCGACCTCGTGGTCTCGGACATGGCGCCCAATCTCTCGGGAATTGCCTCGGCAGACGCGGCGCGGATGGAAGAGTTGGTGGAGCTGGCCGTCGAATTCGCCCAGAATCACATGCAAGCCGGCGGCGCGCTGGTGGCCAAGGTTTTCCATGGCGCGGGCTACGACCCCGTATTGCGGCGACTGCGTCAGGCCTTTGTCCATGTCAAGCCGCACAAGCCCAAAGCCTCCCGGGATCGCTCCTCAGAGACCTTTTTGGTGGCGCTGGGGCTGCGTCAGGGTTGAAATGCCTAAAATGACCCCATCTGCCCTAGGGTGGCCCTCTGTGCATACACTTGCCGGCCCGCGCCCTTTTTGGAGTTTCGCTTGAACAATCAGTGGTTTTCTAAAGTTGCCGTTTGGCTGGTGATTGGCCTGGTGCTGTTCACCGTGTTCAAACAATTTGACACCCATGGCGTGTCCGGGGCGAGTACGCTGGGCTATTCCGACTTCCTGGAAGAAGTGCGCAGCAAGCAAATCAAAAGCGCGGTGATCCAAGAGGGTCAGGGCGGCACCGAAATTGTTGCGGTTCGCACCGATGACACCCGCATCCGCACGATCGCAACCTATTTAGACCGTGGCTTGGTCGGTGACCTGATCAACAACGGCGTGAAGTTCGAAGTGAAGGCCCGTGAAGAGGGCTCTTTGCTCATGACATTGCTGGTGAGCTGGGGCCCCATGCTGCTGCTGATCGGTGTGTGGGTGTACTTCATGCGGCAGATGCAAGGCGGCGGCAAAGGCGGACCCTTCAGCTTCGGTAAAAGCAAAGCCCGCATGATGGACGAAAACACCAACCAGGTGACGTTTGCCGACGTGGCCGGGTGCGACGAGGCGAAGGAAGAAGTGAAGGAAGTGGTTGACTTCTTGAAAGATCCGACCAAATTCCAAAAACTCGGTGGGCGCATTCCCCGTGGACTGCTGCTGGTTGGCCCTCCCGGAACCGGTAAAACATTGCTGGCCAAATCAATTGCCGGCGAAGCCAAAGTTCCGTTCTTCAGCATCTCCGGCTCCGACTTCGTGGAAATGTTTGTGGGCGTGGGTGCCTCGCGGGTGCGCGACATGTTCGACAACGCCAAGAAGAATGCGCCCTGCATTATTTTTATCGACGAGATCGACGCCGTTGGCCGCCAGCGTGGTGCGGGCTTGGGTGGTGGTAACGATGAACGCGAACAAACGCTCAACCAGATGCTGGTCGAGATGGACGGCTTTGAGACCAATTTGGGCGTCATCGTTGTCGCGGCAACCAACCGTCCTGACATTCTGGACGCAGCGCTGCTGCGCCCCGGTCGCTTTGACCGGCAGGTGTACGTGACCCTCCCCGATATCCGTGGCCGCGAGCAGATTTTGGCAGTCCACATGCGCAAAATTCCGGCCGGCCAGGATGTGAACCCCAGCGTGATTGCACGCGGCACGCCTGGCATGTCCGGCGCCGATTTAGCCAACCTGTGCAACGAGGCCGCTCTGATGGCCGCCCGGCGCAACGCGCGCGTGGTCGAGATGCAGGATTTCGAGAAGGCCAAAGACAAAATCCTGATGGGCCCCGAGCGCAAGAGCATGGTTATGCCTGAGGAAGAGCGCCGCAACACGGCCTACCACGAGTCGGGCCACGCACTGATTGGCAAGCTCTTGCCCAAATGCGACCCGGTGCACAAGGTCACCATCATCCCGCGCGGCCGCGCTCTGGGCGTGACCATGAGCCTGCCCGCGCAAGACCGCTATTCCTACGACAGCGACTACATGCTCAACCAGATCAGCATGTTGTTCGGTGGCCGGATTGCCGAAGAGGTGTTCATGAAGCAAATGACCACCGGCGCCAGCAATGACTTCGAGCGCGCCACCCAGATCGCCCGCGACATGGTCACGCGCTACGGCATGACCGAGGCGCTGGGTCCTATGGTTTATGCGGAGAATGAAGGCGAAGTGTTTCTGGGACGCTCGGTCACCAAGACCACGTCGATGAGCGAGCAGACCATGCAAAAGGTGGACGCTGAGGTGCGCCGCATCATCGACCAGCAATATGCCCTGGCGCGCAAGCTGATTGAAGACAACCAGGACAAGATGCACGCCATGGCCAAAGCCTTGCTGGAATGGGAAACCATTGACAGCGAGCAGCTGGACGACATCATGGCCGGGCGCGAACCGCGTGTGAATAAAGACTGGTCGCCGCGCCCGCCTACCAGCGGCGGTGACAGTGGCGGTTCGGCGCCTGCTACGACCACGGTTGTGCCACCGCCGGCGGAGCCCACGGCGGCGTGACGGCTGCGCAGGCTGAACCACACGGGGCTTCACAGCCCCGTTTTTTCGACCATCCCGTTTGACCGCCATGCACTGGCAAACCACCCGCTTCCAAGTTGACCTGTCTCAGCCCCGGGTGATGGGGATTGTCAATGTCACGCCCGATTCCTTTTCCGATGGCGGGCGACATTTCGCCGCAGATGCCGCGCGGGCACACTGTGAGCAACTGCTGCAAGAGGGCGCGGACATGCTCGACATCGGGGGCGAGTCCACACGTCCCGGTGCGAAACCGGTTTCCGCGGTTGACGAATGGACGCGTGTGCAACCCGTTTTGCAGCATGCGCTGACGTTGGGTATTCCGGTTTCTGTGGACACCTACAAGCCGCAAGTCATGCAATGGGCATTGGACGCAGGCGCGGACATCATCAACGACGTGTGGGCCATGCGCTGGCGCGACAGCAGCGTGGAGGCTCCGGCCCCAACCCTGCGCGCCTCGGACGTGATGGCCCGTCACGGCTCCTGCGGCGTGTGCCTGATGCACATGCACCGCGAGCCGCAAACCATGCAAAGTGCGCCCATGGAATGCGATGCCGTCCCACAGGTTGCGCAATTTCTGCTGGAAGCCGCCCGCGGCTTGGAGGCGGCGGGCGTGGGCCGCGCGCGCATCTGTTGGGATTACGGAATCGGCTTTGGCAAAACCGTGGCGCAAAATTTTGCCTTGTTGGCGCGTCAGCGTGAGCTGCTGACGTATGGCTACCCACTGCTGGCCGGTTGGTCGCGCAAGTCATCGCTGGCGGCGGCCGCCGCATGGGGCGAAGGCAGCCGCCTGACGGCTAGCGTGACGGCGGCGGTGCTGGCCGCAGACCGCGGCGCGCGGGTGCTGCGCGTGCATGATGTGGCCGCTACCCAGCAAGGGCTGGCGGTATGGGCCGCCATGCAGGCCCAGGATAGGCAAACCGGGATGGAATAAACAGACGATGAGCAGACACTATTTTGGAACCGATGGCATCCGTGGCACGGTCGGCGTTGCACCTATCACGCCGGACTTTGTTTTGCGTCTGGCTCACGCGGTAGGCCGCGTGCTCAAGCGCAGCGAGGAGCGCCCCACGGTTTTGATCGGCAAAGACACCCGCATCAGCGGCTATATGTTGGAAAGTGCGATGGAGAGCGGATTCAATTCCGCCGGGGTCGATGTGGTGCTCCTGGGTCCTTTGCCCACGCCCGGCGTGGCCTACCTCACTCGGGCACAACGCGCGGCGCTGGGCGTGGTCATCAGCGCCAGCCACAACCCGTTTGCGGATAACGGCATCAAGTTTTTCAGCGCCCAGGGTAGCAAACTCTCCGACGCATGGGAGCGCGATGTAGAGGCCATGTTGGAGCAAGACCCGGCGTGGGTGGATTCTGCGCATCTGGGTAAATCCCGGCGACTCACGGATGCAGCCGGACGCTACATAGAGTTTTGCAAGAGCGTTTTCCCGGCCGATTTGACGCTCAAAGGGCTAAAGTTGGTTGTGGATGCAGCGCACGGCGCTGCTTACCAGGTGGCACCCACTGTGCTGCGCGAACTCGGCGCGCAGGTCACCGCGATCGGTTGTGCGCCCGACGGCATGAACATCAACAAGGATGTGGGTGCGACCCACCCGCAGGCGTTGGTTGCTGCCGTGCAGGCGGCGCAGGCGGATTACGGCATTGCCCTGGACGGCGACGCCGACCGCCTGCAAGTGGTCGACGGGCAAGGGCGCCTCTACAACGGTGACGAATTGTTGTACCTGTTGGTGCATGAGCGATTGCTCCAGGGACAAGCGGTCGCCGGCGTGGTGGGCACCTTGATGACCAATATGGCGGTGGAACTCGCCCTGCGCGCCCGTGGCATTGCGTTTGTCCGCGCCAAGGTGGGTGACCGCTACGTACTCGAAGAGCTGGACAAGCGCGATTGGATTCTGGGCGGCGAGGGCTCGGGGCATCTGCTGGCGCTGGACAGGCACAGCACCGGTGACGGCGTGATATCGGCCTTATCGGTACTGGCGGCGTGTACGCGCGCGGGCCGCAGCCTGGCGCAGCTCCTGTCCGAGTTGACGTTGTTCCCGCAGGTGCTGATCAATGTCCGTATCGCGCCAGACCGCGACTGGCAAGGTAATGCGCAGGCACAACAGGTGCTGCGCGAGGTGGAGGCCGAACTGGGCGACAGCGGGCGTGTGCTGGTACGCGCCAGTGGCACCGAGCCCTTGCTGCGCGTCATGGTCGAGGCGCGGGAGGCCGCCCATGCCCAGGCTTGCGCTCAGCGCCTGGCTGACGCGTTTGCGTCATGACAATGGTGCAAACTGTGCGCCGTATTGCTTAATATCTGCGCCACTGGATCGGATCTAGCCCCATGAAGCCATTGATTGAAAAAGCCGTTTTCCCTATCGCCGGTTTGGGTAGCCGCTTTCTGCCGGCCACCAAAGCCTCTGCCAAAGAAATGTTGCCGGTGGTGGACAAGCCGCTGATTCAGTACGCCGTCGAAGAAGCCTACGCGGCAGGAATCCGGCAGATGATTTTTGTGACGGGCCGCACCAAGCGCAGCGTCGAAGACCATTTCGATACCGCCTACGAGTTGGAGAGTGAACTCGAGGCCGCCGGCAAGCATGAGTTGCTGCAGGTGGCCCGCTCCATTGCGCCGGACGATATGACCTGTGTGTATGTGCGCCAGCCGCGCGCGCTGGGCTTGGGGCATGCGGTCTTGTGCGCCAAAGAGCTCGTGGGTCCGAACCCGTTTGCGGTCTTGCTGGCCGATGACCTGATGGTGGGTCCCGCCGGTGGTGGGGGAATCATGCAGCAAATGGTTTCGCAATATGCCCAATGGCGCGCCAGCGTGCTGGCGGTGCAAGACGTGCCGCGCGAACACACGCAGCGCTACGGCATCGTCTCGGGTAAGGATGTGGCTGATGGTGTGGTTGATGTGTCAGGCATCGTAGAAAAACCCAAACCAGAAAATGCGCCGTCCACACTGGCGGTCGCCGGGCGCTACATCCTGACGCCGGGTATTTTTGCCGAACTCGAGCACCTGCCGCGCGGTACCGGCGGTGAAATCCAGTTGACCGATGCGATCGCCCAACTCTTGCGCCGCGAAAAGGTTTTCGCTTACCGCTATACCGGCACGCGCTATGACTGTGGCAGCAAACTCGGGTTTTTGCAGGCCACTGTCGATTTAGGCGAGACGCATGCGCAGGTGGGGCGGGAGTTTGCGCAGTGGTTGGCCGGCCGGGCCAGCTAGATACTGACGGCTCAGCGCTGACTGATAAGCCCCTGGCCTATTGCCGCCGCGGCATCCGGCGTGAATTGCCCGTCGACTACCAAACGGGCAATGTCATTGGCCTGCATCAACTGAAATTCCTGCACTTCCCCGTCCTGGTTGGTGGGGATTTCATCGGCGGCAAGCAGCAGGTTGTAAACCCGCAAGCGTTCCTCGTGCCAACCTCCATCGCGCACCCGGCCCAAGCTGACGCTGCCTGCGGACGACAGGCTGTGGTGAGCCTGCAGATGCAGCCCGGCCTCTTCATACAACTCGCGCATGACCGTCTGTATCGGTTTTTCATGCGCGGCTATTCCGCCGGCGCATAGGTTGTCCAGCAAGCCCGGGTCGATTGCTTTCCCGGCGCTGCGGCGTGCGATCCACATCCGCCCGTCAAGGGTCATTCCGTTGACATGCACGGCCTCGCTGCGCATACCCAGAAAATAAAAACCGGCCCGTTCCGCATGCAAAAACGGCTCACCCGAATCGGTTCTGGGAAAGCTGAATAGTTCATCCCGCCAGCCGGATAAATACCCGGCGTCGCGCAGCGTCAGCAAGACGCGCTGCAATGCCGCACTGCGCGCATCCGCACTCCAATCACCAGCATCCCAATCCAGGCGTGCCGATTGCAGCCGGGCGTGATGCAAATGGTGGGCGAGCAGCTGTGCGCGCTGCGCGCTGAGGTAGCCCAGCAGCTGCACGCCACAGTACCAGGGCAAGAAATCACGCGGTACTCCGTTGGATGACGCGGCGCAGTGCATGGCCGCGGCGCTGC
>CANFTU010000019.1 GCA_947450005.1 Comamonadaceae bacterium
CGGCTCACCCTCGAGTTCGTCTTCGATGTCAATCAAATCGTCCAAACCCAGCCCCGATTTGTCCTTGTCTTTGCCTTTGGCTGCTGCCTTGGGCTTGGATGCGGGCGTTTTGGCCGCTGGTCCTTTTGCGGCAGGGGCCTTGGCAACCGGTGCGGCGGCCTTTGCGGCTGCCTTAGCCATTACGGGTGTGGCTTTTGCAGCCGGTTTAGGTACGGATTTGGCAGCTGCTTTCGGGGCAACTGCTGCGGCTTTTTTCGGGGGGGTCAGGGGCACTGAGGGGGCTTTCTTGGTGACTGGCGCAACTTTCTTAACAGTTTTTGCCGGTGCTTTGCCTTTGGGTGGCATGGGTTTCTGTGCGGCGCTCTTGGTGGCGGTCGCGGTTTTGATCGGGGTCTTCACGGCCTTGACAGCCTTTGGCAAGGCCTTCACCGCTTTTGCGGGTGCTGCCTTGGCCGCTGTTTTGACAGGCGGTTTAGCTGGCGCTTTGACTGGCGCCTTTGCCCGCGCTTTTACGGCCACTTTGGGCACGGGTTTACCGGGCTTCTTGGTAATGACTTTTGCCGCAGGTGGCGCCGCTTTTTTGGGAACGACCTTGGGTGTAACTTTGGATGTGGCTTTGGGTGCCGGCTTCGCTGCGGATTTTTTGGCGGCAGGCTTGGCTGATTTTGCAGTGGGCATGGTTCAAACTCAAAACAATCGGTCAACACAATCGCACAAAGCACCGGGGTGCCACATCTGTGCGCAACGAAGTTCTACGACGAGGATTTGTCTGCAGGCAAGTAGACGGGCGAACATTTGGTATGCAGTCCTTGCGGTGATGCGGCCGGTGTGATCGGTGTCACGCGGGGCCTGGTCCGGAGGTGCTGCTGTCGCTCTTGCCGAAAAAGAGGCTCAGAGTATAGCCTCAGCGCGCAGACGCTGGAGTTCTTTGAGCCGCAGGTCCAGTGCCTTATAGGTTTGCAAGGCCTGTGGGTCGAGCGTCTGTCCGGCGCTGATGGTCTTTTGCAGTGCCTTAATGCGGTCGATTTCCAGGTCCGTGAGCAGCTTGCGCAACTCCTGCAATTCCTCAGTGCCATCACCCGCGGGTGGCAGCGCCTCGGCCATCACCATCTGCGTGGTGGCAAATAGCTCGGGCGCTTCTTCCAGCATGCGCTCGCGCAATGCGTTCCAGGTCATCGGCCCATCTTCATGGATTTGCGCCTCCAGCCAGCTGAAGCAAGCGCCGTGCGAACCCGGCAACTGGCACAGCGCGCCGTGGTCTTCGGGCGATAAGCGCTCCCACAAATGCGCGCACATCAGCACGATGCGTAATGCGTGGTCGGCCCGGCTGAGCGGCTGCGTGCGGCCTTTGCGTGCAGGCGGCTTGCGTGCGTCTCCCAAACCGTCAAAGCGCCCGGCTCCCGGGGCTGCAGGGGGGGTGCGCCGGGTTGGCGCGCGTTCGGGCGTGGTGTTGCCCCACAGCGTTGCCAGCTCGCGCGGTCCGATTTGCACCAGCGCGGCGATATCGGTGAATATCTGCATCTTCAAAGCGCCCTCGGGCAGCTGCGACCACAGCGCCTTGGCGCGGGTGGCGAGTTGCGCGCGGCCTTCGGCGGTTTCCAGGTCGCAGTCCTGCGCTGCTGACTCCAGCACAAACTTGCTTAGCGGAGTGGCCTGTTTCACCCTGTCGGCAAAGGCCTCGCGACCGTGCGCCCGGACAAAACTGTCTGGGTCGTGCTCGGGCGGCAAAAACAAAAACTTCACGCTGCGCACATCGGTGGCAAAGGGCAGGGCCGCCTCCAGCGCTTTGTGCGCAGCGCGCCGCCCGGCGGCGTCGCCATCAAAGCTGAACACCACCGCGTCGGTGAAGCGGAACAGCTTTTGCACATGGTCCGCCGTGCAGGCCGTGCCCAGCGTGGCCACCGCGTTGGGAAAGCCCAGCTGCGCCAACGCCACCACGTCCATGTAGCCCTCAGTCACCAGCGCATAGCCCGCCTCGCGCAAGTGCGCACGGGCCTCAAACAAGCCGTACAGCTCGCGGCCCTTGCTGAAAACCGGGGTCTCGGGCGAATTCAAATACTTGGGCTTTTCATCGCCCAGCACCCGCGCGCCAAAGCCGATGCATTCGCCCTTGACGTTGCGGATCGGGAACATCACCCGGTCGCGGAAGCGGTCGTAGCGCTTCTCTTCGCCCCCGTCCTCGGGCGTGGCCAGAATCACCAGACCGCTTTCCACCAAGAGCGGGTCGTCGTAACGCGGAAACACGCTGGCCAGCGAACGCCAACCCTCGGGCGCATAGCCCAGCCCGAAATCCTTGGCCACCTGGCCGGACACGCCGCGCCCTTTGAGATAGTCCACCGCGCGGGTCGCGGTTTTGAGTTCTTTGCGGTAGGCCGCGTTGGCTTTTTCCAATACATCGCTCAGCGTCTGTTGCCGCTCGCGTTGGGCCGCCGCGCGCGCCCGGTCCTCGGGCGAAGCGTCTTCCTCGGGCACCTGCATGCCGTACTGCTGCGCCAGTTCTTTGACCGCGTCCACAAAACCCATGCCCGAGAAATCCATCAAAAAGCTGATCACATTGCCGTTCTTGCCGCAGCCAAAGCAGTGGTAGAACTGCTTGGAAGGGCTCACCGAGAATGAGGGCGACTTCTCCCCGTGGAAGGGACACAGCCCCATGAAGTTAGCCCCGCCCTTCTTGAGCTGCACATGCCGCCCCACGATATCCACCACGTCTGCGCGTGCGACGAGTTCGTGGATAAAAGCGGCGGGGATGGACATGCGGGGATTGTAGGAAGGGGGGGGGGGCGGTGAGAGCCCAGATCTCCCTCAATCCCCCAACACCACCCCCTCACGCCGCGGATCAGCCCCCCCGCTCCAACCCTCGTCGTTGCGCTGGATGGCTTGGATGCCGCTGGTGAGCGGCACTGGGTGGACTTTGTGGCCCCGTGCAGCCAGAGCGGAGACGGTGCTGGCCGGGAAGCCGCCGGATTCGAGCAGCAACACATCGTCCAGCGCGCTGAAGTTGGGCAGATCGATAGCCTCTTGCGGTCTCAGGCCCCAGTCCAGCGTACCCAGTAGCAGCTTGGCGGTGAAGTGGATGATCAGCGCGCCACCCGGGCTGCCACCGCTGAGAACTAGTTTCCCGGTGCTTTTGTCGAAGACCAACGTGGGCGACATGGATGAGCGGGGGCGTTTGTTGGGCTCTACGCGGTTGGCCACCGGTTTGCCGTCGGGGCCGTTGGGGATGAAGCTGAAATCGGTGAGCTGGTTGTTCAGCAAAAAGCCGCCGGCCAGTCCCGCACCCCGGTTGACCATGATGTGTGCGCCCCAGGCGGCTTCGATGCTGCTGGTCATGGCGACGGCGTTACCGTAGCCGTCCACAACGGATATGTGCGAGGTGCCATGTTCAATTTGGGCGGGCATGGGGGCGTAGGCCACCGGTTTGATCGTTCCGGTCGGGTCGCCTGCAGGGGGCGGGTCCATGCGGGTGCCTTGGAGGCGGATCAGTCGCGCGCGCTTGGCCAGGTAAGCGGGCTCCAGCAAGCGCGACCAATTGCCGCCCGGTGGCACAACGTAACCCGGGTCACCGACATACAGCTGGCGGTCTGCCCACGCCAGCCGCGCAGCCTCGGTGTAGACGTGCAGCCAGTCAGCGGTAGGCCGGCCGTCTTGCAATGCCGGCGGCAACTCGCCCAATGCCCGCAGCGTGCCCAGGATCTGGCCGATGGCTAATTGGCCGGAGCTGGGCGGCGGCATGCCGCAGATGCGGTATTCCCTTCGCTGGGAGGGAACAGGATAGTCAAAGCACAGCGGCTCGCGACCATACACGCGGTAGTTCGACATATCCAACGGTGCCAGGACGCCGGGGTTACTGGGGTGTTTGCGCACGGCTTGCGCCATACGTTGGGGCAGTTCGCCCAGCATGAGCGCATTGCTGCCTTCGCTGGCGATGCGGGTCAGTACGGCGGCCAGTTCCGGGTTGGTCAGTACATGGCCTTGTGGCCAGGGTTTGCCTTGGCTGTCATACAAGTACTGGGAGGCCACCGGGTCCAGTTTCAGCGATTTGTCGGCCGCAAGCAGCGTGGCCATGCGCTCGCTGATGGGAAATCCCTCGGTGGCAATGCGGATCGCGGGCCCAAACAGTTTGGGCCAGCTGAGGCGCCCGTGCTGCTGGTGCGCCATCGAGAGCATGCGCACCAGCCCGGGGATACCCACTGCACGCCCGCCGATCAGGGCTTGCTCGAAGGGCATAGGCGCACCCTTGGCGTCCAAAAATAAATCGGGTCGGGCTGCGGAAGGCGCTGCCTCACGGCCGTCAAAAGCCTGGGTTTTTTTGCCGTCAAAGTGCAGCAAAAAACCGCCACCACCGATGCCGCTGCTTTGGGGTTCGACCACTCCGAGCACCATCTGGACCGCAATTGCCGCGTCCACCGCGCTGCCGCCGGCCTTCAGGATTTCGTAACCCGCTTGCGTGGCCAGCGGATTGGCCGCAGCGACTGCGAAGGTGCTGGCCTGAAACGCTGCTTTATCGACCCGTGCGCTGGGGAGCTCCGGCTGCGCCGGCAGGCTGCTCTGCGCATCTGCGCCGCCCGGACTGGCGAGCAGCATTGCCAGACACACGAAGTAGGGCAGCGCCAAACGCATAGGCAATAGGGGCAAGCGCGCGGTCATGGGCGTCTTACTTGGATTTGGGCACCCGCCCCAGGAGATAAAACTCGGGGTTAGGCATCATGCTGCTGACGTTGGCCACTCGGTTGGACAGGCCAAAAAATGCGGTGATGCCGGCAATGTCCCAGATGTCCTCATCGTCAAAACCGTGGGCGTGCAGGGCGGCAAAGTCAGCTTCTTCAATGCTATGGCTGTGCAGGCAGACTTGCATTGCAAAATCCAGCATGGCGCGCTGGCGCGGGCTGATGTCGGCCTTGCGGTAGTTGACGGCTACCTGGTCTGCCAGCAGCGGTTTTTTCTCGTAAATACGCAAGATCGCGCCGTGCGCTACGACGCAGTACAGGCACTGGTTGGCCGCGCTGGTGGCGGTGATGATCATCTCGCGCTCACCCTTGGTCAGGCTGGATTCGGCGCGCAGCATCAGCGCGTCGTGGTACGCAAAAAATGCACGCCATTCGGCGGGGCGGCGCGCCAGCATCAAAAACACATTGGGCACAAAGCCCGATTTTTCTTGCACTTCCAGGATTTTCTCGCGGATGTCCTGGGGCAGGGTGTTCAAGTCGGGGAGGGGGTAGCGGGGCATTCAAAAATCCTGGAGCAAGGCGGTCATGGAATTATGGGGCGGGGCGTTGCGTGCGCGGCATGGTCGGCTCAGTAGTGCGGCGGCAACTCATCGCGCAGGTTCCCGCGCGCCAACGGATCCGGGTTGCCGAGTTGTTGGCGCAGGTGCAGCACTTCGCTGATCAAAGCGTCGATCTGGGTTTGTTGCCGGATGATGGTCTGGTCCAGCTTGTCGAGCAGGTCCTCGCTAAAACTGGCTTTGATCTCCAGCGCGGTCAGGCGCTCGGCGCTGGTCTCAGTTGGCTGCGGGTCGGTTGGGTTGGGTGTCATAGCGTGCGGTTCTGATGGACGCCCGATTGTGGACCTGCGCCCCGGCGGGAGCGCCAAAGGGCCTAACCGTAGAATCGCAAGAGGCACTTTTGCATTGCGACTTTGAAGCATCGGAGAACCCCAGCGTGAACAAGATTTATCCCAGCGCCGCCGCTGCGCTTGACGGCATCGTGCATGACGGACATTTGATTGCCGTCGGTGGCTTCGGTTTGTGCGGCATTCCTGAAGTCTTGATTGACGCGCTGCGTGACAGCGGCGTCCAGAACTTAACCGCGATTTCCAATAACGCCGGGGTCGACGACTTCGGTCTGGGTAAGCTGCTGCAGACGCGGCAGATCAAGAAGATGATTTCCAGCTACGTGGGCGAGAACAAAGAGTTTGAGCGCCAGTACCTCGCCGGTGAGCTGGCCTTGGAATTCACGCCCCAGGGGACGCTGGCCGAGAAGCTGCGAGCCGGCGGCGCAGGCATTCCGGCTTTTTTCACCAAAACCGGGGTGGGCACGATCGTTGCTGAGGGCAAAGAGCTGCGTGAATTTGATGGCGAGACTTATGTGATGGAGCGCGCGCTGGTGCCCGATGTGGCGCTGGTCAAAGCGCACCGCGCCGACAAATCGGGCAACTTGCAGTTCCGCCTGACCGCGCGCAATTTCAATCCGGCTGTGGCCATGGCCGGCAAGATCACCGTGGTGGAAGTGGAAGAAATTGTCGAGACCGGCGCGCTGGAGCCCGATCAAATTCATCTGCCCGGCATTTACGTGCACCGCCTGGTGCTCAATGCCACGCCGGAAAAGCGCATTGAAAAACGCACGATCACTGAGAAAGCAGGAGCCTGACCATGAGCTGGACCCAAGACCAAATGGCCGCGCGCGCAGCGCAGGAGCTGGAAGACGGTTTTTATGTCAACCTCGGCATCGGTATTCCCACGCTGGTAGCCAACCACGTGCCGGCCGACAAAGAAGTCTGGCTGCAAAGTGAGAACGGCATGCTGGGCATAGGCCCCTTTCCCACCGAAGACACGGTGGACGCTGACTTGATCAATGCGGGTAAGCAGACCGTCACCACCATTGCGGGCTCCAGCATTTTTGGCAGCCATGAGAGTTTCGCCATGATCCGCGGTGGCAAGATCAATCTGAGCATTCTGGGCGCGATGCAGGTCAGCGAACACGGCGACCTGGCCAACTGGATGATTCCGGGCAAGATGGTCAAAGGCATGGGCGGAGCGATGGATCTGGTGGCTGGCGTTAAGCGCGTGATCGTGCTAATGGAGCACGTGGCCAAAAAGAAAGACGGCACCGAGGACATGAAGATCCTCCCGACCTGCACGCTGCCGCTGACCGGTGTCGGCGTGGTGGACCGCATCATCACCGACCTGGCAGTGATGGACATCACGCCACATGGTTTGAAAGTGATGGAGATGGCGCCGGGTGTCACGCGGGAGTTGCTGCAGTCGAAAACCGGCGTGAATCTTCTGTAAACCCGCCGTAAATGTGCGGCAAAGCCGCCGAAAAGCCATGAGAAAGCCGCCAATTAGGCGGCTTTTTCTTGATCTTTGTCAGGGTCCTGTAGTCCAAACGCCCTAGACTGGTCCGCAACATCAGACGGGCTCGATTTTGGGAGTAATCCATGCAATGGTTTCGTTTTCTACCGGTGACTGCTGCGCTGGCGTTGGGCGTTTTGGTCACGGGCGCGCTGGCGGAAACGCCGGCTTCGTTTTTGGAGCGATTCAACGCCGAGGCCCGAACTGCAGGCGAGGGGCCGGGTAATGCCGCACGCGGGCAGGAGTTTTTTAACCAGACCCATGGCAATGAATGGAAGTGCGCTGCTTGCCACGGTGCAGTTCCCACCGGGAAGGGTGAGCATGCAGTCACCCACAAAGTGATAGAGCCCATGGCCCCGGCCTTCAACCCGCAGCGTTTTACCGATGCCGCCAAGGCCGATAAGTGGTTCCGCCGCAATTGCAAGGACGTGCTCTCGCGCGAATGCACCGCGCGGGAAAAAGCCGATGTGATGGCCTGGCTGATCAGCCTCAAATAAGCCCAAGAAATGCAGGAATCTATGACCCAATCCCTTTTCCCCCGCCGTGCCGCGTTGGCTTTGATCGTGTGTGCGGTGCCCGCGCTGATGCTGACGGCGCGTGCGCAGGCCCCGGGCTCCATCAAAGGCGCACCAGCCAGCTTCACTGCAGAGTGCAGCAGCTGCCACGTCGCCTATGCCCCTTTCTTGACCGGACAGGCCAACTGGCGCGGCATCATGTCCGGGTTGGACAAACACTACGGAGTGAACGCATCGCTGGACGACAAATCCCAGCATGAGATCAGCGCGTGGTTGCTCGCCAATGCGGCCACCAGCGGGCGTCGCGCAGCCGCCAGCCCGGATTTCCGCATCAGCCGCAGCGATTGGTTCATCCGCAAACACAGCGAGGTTTCCGCCCCGGTCTGGAAGCGTGCCAGCGTGAAGAGTGCGGCCAATTGCGGTGCGTGCCACAGCGGCGCGGCGCGCGGCGACTTCGATGAAGACAGCGTGCGGATTCCTAAATGAGCGGCCCGGACCACGCAGCGGGTGTGCCGGTCACACCACAACTGATCTGGGACTTGCCCACCCGGGTTTTCCACTGGTTGCTCGCCGTGTGTGTGCTGGGAGCCTGGCTGACCGCGGAGAGTGAGCGCAGCCGCATGCTGCACCTGGCGCTGGGTTACAGCGCCGGGGTCCTGGTGGCGTGGCGCGTGATCTGGGGCTTTGTCGGCAGCCGCTATGCGCGCTTTTCCAACTTTGTGCGGAGTCCAGCGGCGGCGCTTTCGTATCTGCGCGGCTACCTGCCCGCTGCCCGTGCTGCCGGTCAAGCCCAAACCCACTATGTGGGGCACAACCCGGCAGGTGGTTGGGCGGTTCTGGCATTGCTGGCGGTGGTTGCGCTGGCGGTATCCACGGGCTGGTTGAGTTACCAGGACGACAGCATGGAGCTGTGGAGCGAGTTGCATGAATTGACGGGCAACGGCATCATCGTGCTGGCGGGTGTGCATGTGGCGGCTGTCGTCGCCACTGGCGTGTTACACCGCGAAAACCTGGTGCGCGCCATGGTCAACGGCTACAAGCGGGCCCGATATGGCGAGGGCATTGCGGGCGCATTCACCTTGCTGGGTTTGTTGCTGGCTGCAGCGGTTCTTGCCTTCGCGTGGCAGGTCTACAGCGGGGTATTTCCGGCGCTCACGGGTTAGCGCCGGCTTCAGTTGCGGCTAATTGTCCAGGGCCTCGCGCACCATCCGGCGGAAGGTGTCGTCGTGCGCCGCCATGGCCAGGATGCGATTCAAATTGATATGGAACGGGTTGTCCCGAATCAATTCAATTTTCAGAATGCCAAAAGTGTCCAGCAGCGCTTCGTAGTTAGCATGGCTCGGGTTGGCAATTGCCGTACCGCTGGTGCCTGTCATGGCCGCGATGAGCGGATAGCCGCTGGCGCTCAGGTGCCGGGACAGGCCCAGCTCGTAGGCGTAAATCACTTCATGGCGCGCATTCAGCGCTTGCATGCTGTCCCACCACTGGACAAACACGGTGTCACGCATCAGGCGGTTGGAAAATGTCAATAAAAAGCTTTGCAGGTGTTCCACGATTTCATGGGATTTCACCAAGCCGTACACGTCGAAGTCAATCCGGCGGATGCCCTGTTCCACGTACTGCCGGCATAACTTCTCCGGGTCGGTGATCACAAAGCTGGTATTCATCAATGTGACCTGATAGTCGTTTCCCGATGCGATGAGCGTTTGTATCCCCTGCCTGTACGAGTAAAAGTCATACCCCACGTTGTCCCTTTTGTGGACATCGACGTAGGGGGGTACGTTCTGCTCAGCCTCGGCATTCAACTGGGTGGATACCAGAATAATTTTCTGGAAGTGCCGGTGCAAAACGGGCAGGGCATCCAGGGTGTCCTGGCGCAAATCCCCGGCCTTGTTGTAGTGGGCGATGACCAGTGCATTGCGGACGTTGTTCATGGGCAAACTCGTGTAACTGAATCAGACGCTTCTGCGGCTTGGCTCTGAGCTTAATGCGCACCGGCTGCCGCGTCTGCCGCAGCCGGTGCGGAAGCCTTTGCCGCTTGGACTTGCGCCACCGGCGGGCGCCAACGCTCGGCGAACCAGATGGTGGGAATCAGCAACATGAAAATCAGCGCGGAGCCGCCAAAAATATCGTTGGATGCCAGCATGAAAGCCTGCTGGTCAATCAGGCGGTTGATATTGGCCAGGCTTTGTTCGGGGCTCAGGCCCATGGCGTCCAGGTTGCCCATCGCGCCCATGGCGGCCTGGCTGCCCCGGTTCACCAGTTCGGTGAGTTCGGCGTGGTGAACCGCAGCCCGGTCCTGCCACAGCGTGATGGTGATGGAGGTGCCGAATGCGCCACCCACAATCCGGGTGAAGTTCGACAAGCCTGAGGCCGATGCGATTTGCTGCGGCGGCAATCCACCCAGTGTGATGCTGGTCAGCGGAATGAAGAAAAATGCCACGGCAATGCCTTGAATAAAGGTGGGCAGCATGATGGTGAAGAAATCGGCCTGGGTGTTGAAATGCGAGCGCATTTGCAGCACCACTGCGAACATGATGAACGCGAAAGTAGCCAGCATCCGGGGGTCGGTTTTCTGGACGTTTTTGCCCACAATCGGCGATAGCAGGATCGCGAATAGCCCGACCGGCGCCAACATTTCACCGGCTTGGGTTGATGTGTAGCCCATGAACTGCTGCAGCCACAGCGGCAGCAGCACGAGGTTGCCGATGAACAGCGAATACGCCACCGACAGGCAGACCGAGCCAACCAGGAAATTGCGCCGTTTGAGCAGCCGCAAGTCCACCACCGGGTGCTTGTCGGTGAGTTCCCAGGCAATGAAGAACGCCCCCGCTATAGCGGCCACAATGCCCAATGTGATGATTTCACCGGAGTGAAACCAGTCGAGTTCTTTACCCCGGTCCAGCATGATTTGCAGGCAGCCCACCGCCAGCACCAGCAGGGTCAGGCCCACGGTGTCGATGGGCAGTTTGGCGCGCTGGGTTTCGCGTTTCTGGTAAATCGACCAGGTCACAAACGCCGCCAGGATGCCGACCGGGATGTTGATGTAAAAAATCCAACCCCAATGCGTGTGGTCGGTGATCCAGCCGCCCAGCAGCGGCCCCATGACGGGCGCAACCAGCGTTGTCATGGCCCACAGCGCCATGGCCATGCCGGCCATGGCCGGCGGGTAACTGGAGAGCAAGAGCGTCTGGGCCAGCGGCATCATGGGCCCGGCCACAAAGCCTTGCAAGGCGCGCATGGCGATCAGCGTGGCCATATTCGGCGCTAATCCACACAGCCAGGATGCCAGCGTGAATAAGAGCACGCTCAAGGTGAATAAACGCACCTGCCCGAAGCGCTGCGACAGCCAGCCCGTCAGAGGCACTGCAATCGCGTTGGCCACGCCAAAACTGGTGACTACCCATGTTCCCTGGTTCGGGCTGACACCCAGGTCGCCCGCAATTGCGGGCAGCGAGACGTTGGCGATGGATGAGTCCAGCACATTCATGAAAGTGGCCGCCGACAGCGCCACCGTGCCCCACATGCGCGCCGCGCCCTCCAAGGGCGCATGCGGCTTGAAGGCCGCAGGTGCGCCGCTCATTTGCCCACCGGTTTCGCCACGCCACCGGCGTTGGCGCGCACGATGCGCTGAATCTCTTCGGAGGCTTGCGCATCCATAGCGGCATAGACATCGGTTGCGGCGGGCGCTTGCGCGGCTTCTGTGGCGGGTGCGTTGACAGGCGCGGCTTCAGCCAGGGTTTTGCCGCTTTGGTCGCTCACATTCACCGTGGCCTCCATCGACAGGCCCACACGCAGCGGGCTGGCGGCAATTTCCTGCGGATCCAGGCGGATGCGCACCGGTACGCGCTGCACCACTTTGATCCAGTTACCCGTCGCGTTTTGCGCCGGCAGCAGCGAGAAGGCTGCACCGGTGCCCGCGCTCATGCCGGCGACCGTGCCGTGGTAGACCACCCGCTTTCCGTACAGATCAGCGGTAAGTGTCACCGGCTGGCCGATGCGGATGTTGCGCAGCTGCACTTCTTTGAAATTGGCGTCGACCCACAGCGCTTTGAGCGCAATCACCGACATCAATGGCGTTCCTGCCGCAATCCGTTGTCCGACTTGCACCGTGCGCTTGGCCACATAGCCATCCACGGGGGCCGTGATGGCGGAGCGGTGTAGTGTCAGATACGCCTCACGCACTTTGGCGCTGGCCGCCATGACGCTGGGGTGGGCTTCCAGGCTGGTGCCGTCGGTCTGGGTGCGCCCGCTGAGCAACTGGTCGCGCGCCGCGGCGACGCCGTTGCGTGCCGCGTTGAGTGATGCCTGGGCCTGGGTCTGCATAGCCTGTGCATGTGCAACTTCTTCGCGGGAGACCGCGCCGCTCCCGGTGAGTGATTGGCGACGGGCCAGGTCGTCACTGGCGCGGTTGACCTCGATCTGCGCTTTGATCACGTCGGCTTCACGCAGGGTGATTTGTGCCTCCAGGGTGGTGTTGTTGGCATACAGGCTGCGCACCTGGCGCACAGCCTGGGCGAGTTGTGCTTGCGCCGTTTGCAAAGTGACTTGGGCGTCGGCCGTGTCCAGCTGTACCAGGGTCTGTCCGCTTTTGACAAAGTCGGTGTCGTCGGCCTGAATGGCGCTGACCGTACCGCCGATTTGCGGGGTGATTTGCACCACGTTGCCTTGCACATAGGCGTTATCCGTGCTCTCTTCCGCACGGCCTTCGTACCAGGTGTAGCCGCCGTAGGACAGCCCCGCCAGGGCCACGATGGCCACGATGCCCAGTGCCTTGCCGCGCTTGCTCGAGCGATCGGGCTGCCCGGGTGGCACAAAGGCCGGTGGCGTCGTTGCGCTGGGCTGCGCGGCAGGTGCAGGTTTCGGTGCCGGTGCTTGGGGTTGTGCGTCAGCGGTAGGAGATTCGTTTTGCATGTGGGTATGGCTTCAGTTGGCTGCTGGTGCGGTTTGGATGGGATAAGTGCCGCCGATCGCGCGCACCAGCAACACCTGGGTGTCCAGTTCCCGCGCGGTCAGATCGATGGCGATGCGCTGCTGTTCCAGGACCTTGCCCTCGGCCTGCAGCACCGTGGTCTGGTGGGTCAGCCCCGAGGCGAAACGCTGCTGGGCGATGCCGTACAGCGCGCGGGCGTTGGCTTGGTAGTTCTGCTGTGCGGCCAGCTGCTGCTGAATGGCTGCGGCGCTGGCCCATTGGTCGGCCGCCTCGCGCGCAGCGTCGACGACAAGCAGGTTGTAGGCCTCGATGGCTGCATCGACGTCGATGGCTTTGCCCCGCAGCTGCGCGCGCAGCCGCCCACCATCAAAAAGTGGCAATCGGACCGCCGGTCCCACATTCCATTGGTCGGTATTGGAGGCCGCAATATTGCCCAGGCCCACGCTGCTCAGCCCGAATACCGCCACCAAATTCACATTGGGATAAAACTGGGCTTTGGCCAGGTTTACCTCGTGCAGGCTGGCTTCGATGCGCCAGCGTGCCGCCGTGATATCGGGGCGGCGGCCGAGCAGATCGAGCATCAGGTTTTCTGGCACCGGTGTGCTGCGCAGGTCTTGCAGGCGACCCAGTTGCGTGGCCTGTGCGCCCGGGCCGAAAAGGGGCCGCCCGATGAGGGCCGCCATGGCGTTGTCCAGCAGCGCAGCCTGTTCTTGCACCTCGGCAATCTGGCGGCGTATTTCGGGAACGCTGGGGTTGTTGAGCAGCGGCTCGAGCTCGCTTTCCAGGCCGGCTTGGAAGCGCAAAGTGCTGATTTCCCCGATGCGCTGGCGCTGCACCAGGGTTTGCTCGAGCAACTCGCGCTGGGCCCGAAGGCGCAGCAGGGCGATGTAATGGCGGGTGACCTGTGCGGCCAGCAGCAGCCGGGCTGCCTGTGCGTCGGCCTGGGCTGCAGCGGTTTGGCCCACCGCGGCGTTGAGCGCTGCGCGGTTTTTGCCAAACCAGTCGAACTCGTAACTGGCGGTGGCCTGCACGGTGGCCATTTCATACTCGGATCCGCCAATCGGTGGTGGGTAAAAACCACGCGCGCTGAAGCGTTGGCGGCTGGCCTCTGCGCTGCCGTTGACTTGCACCTGCCGGTCTGCGTCGACACGGGCGATCACAGAGCGGGCCCTCTCGGTACGCACCTGGGCAACCCGCAAGCTCGGGCTGTTTTGCAGCGCCTGCTCCACGAGCGTATTCAAGCGGGTATCGCCGAACTGCTCCCACCACGGGTTGGGCGCATTGACCGCGTCCAGCTCGGCCGCCGTTAGCGGTGGGGGATCTTTCAGCCCGACGGCGGTGGCCGAGCGCCATTGCGCCTCGGGCGCAATCCCCGAAAAATCAGCGCAGCCAACGAGCAGCGCCGTGGCCGCTAAGACCAGCATGGCGGGTCGCAAAAATCTACCGTGCATCGGTGGCTCCAGAAAGGGTGGGGGCAGAAGGGTTGGAGGGCGCAGCCGGGTTGTCGGCGGCGCCGCTCTTGGTGTTGTGCAGCACCCGTTGCAGCAGGGACTTGAGCGTGGCAAATTCAGCGGCACTCAGGCCGGTCAGGTGGCCGTTGAGCACCTGGCAGAGCACCGCAGGAATCTCGGTGGCGGCCTGGCTGCCCGCCGGCGTCAGGGCGATATTGACCACGCGGCGGTCGGTCTCTGAGCGGCTGCGGGTGCACAGGCCTTTGGCCTCCAAGCGGTCCAGCATGCGGGTCATGGCGCCCGCGTCGAGGTGGCATTCGCGCGCCAGCTCCGCCACTGTGGCGGCGTGACCCAGATGGAGTTTCAAGACCGGCATCCACTGGGCGTGCGTCAGCGCCGAGTTGACCAGCCGCTGCTCCACCCCTTGCGCCAGGCTGGTGAGGATCTGCCGCATCATGAGCCCGATGCTGTCCTCCGGCCGGTAGTTATCAGCCTGGTAATAGGTGGGTGGCGCGGCGGGGTGGGACATCGGGGCGCGATTCTAATTCATGCCTAGGCAATTATTGCCATGACATGGGAAGCCGCAGCGATAATTGGCAGCTTTGCCGGGCGCAGCCCCGCGAGTCCCCCGAAAACCCGTTTCCACGAGCCACCGCCATGACCCAGTCCCCGCCCAGCACCGTCAGCGTTGCCGATATCCGCAAGACTTTCCTCGATTTTTTTGCGGCCAAAGGCCACACCGTGGTCGCCAGCAGCCCACTCGTTCCCGGCAATGACCCGACGCTGATGTTCACCAACTCGGGCATGGTGCAATTCAAAGACGTGTTTTTGGGCGCGGACAAACGCTCCTATGTGCGTGCCGCATCCGTCCAGGCTTGCCTGCGCGCCGGGGGCAAGCACAACGATCTGGAAAACGTGGGCTACACCGCGCGCCACCACACGTTTTTCGAGATGCTGGGCAACTGGAGTTTTGGTGACTATTTCAAGCGCGAGTCGCTGCACTGGGGCTGGGAGCTGCTGACCCAGGTCTACAAACTGCCGCCTGAGCGCCTGCTGGTTACCGTCTACATCGACGACGACGAGGCCTATGACATCTGGCACAAAGAGATTGGACTCCCCGCCGACCGCATCGTGCGCATCGGCGATAACAAGGGCAAAAAGTACGCGTCCGACAACTTTTGGATGATGGCCGACACCGGCCCCTGCGGCCCGTGCTCCGAGATTTTTTACGACCACGGCCCGCACATTCCCGGCGGCCCCCCGGGCAGCCCCGAGGAGGACGGCGACCGCTTTATCGAAATCTGGAACCACGTTTTCATGCAGTTCGACATGCAATCCGACGGCAGCCTGGTCAAACTGCCCGCACCCTGCGTGGACACCGGCATGGGTCTGGAGCGCCTGGCCGCGATCCTGCAACATGTGCACAGCAATTACGAGATCGACATCTTTGACCAGCTGATCCAAGCCGCCGCCCGCGAAACCGGCTGTGCCGACCTGAAAAACAACTCGCTGCGCGTGATTGCCGACCACATCCGCGCCACTGCGTTTTTGGTCAGCGACGGCGTGCTGCCCAGCAACGAAGGCCGCGGCTACGTGCAACGCCGCATTGTGCGCCGCGCCATCCGCCACGGCTACAAGCTGGGCCAAAAGACGCCGTTCTTCCATAAGCTGGTCGCGGACCTGGTGCGGCTGATGGGCGATGCGTATCCCAAAATCAAGTCCGAGGAAAAGCGCATCACCGAGGCGCTGCGGCTGGAAGAGGAGCGTTTCTATGAAACGCTGGAGACGGGGATGCAGATCCTGGATACGGCTCTTGCCGGCGGGGTGAAGGAGCTGCCCGGCGAAGTCGCCTTCAAGCTGCACGACACCTACGGCTTCCCGCTGGATTTGACCAACGATGTCTGCCGCGAGCGGCATGTCGACGTGGATGTGGCAGGCTTTGATGCCGCCATGGAGCGCCAAAAATCCCAGGCCCGCGCTGCCGGCAAATTCAAGCAGGACCGCGCGCTGGACTACAGCGGCGCGGGCAATGTGTTCGTGGGCTACGACCAGCTCGCGCAAACCTCTGTCGTGGAGGCCTTGTACCTGGACGGCGCACAAGTGCAAGAACTGCAAGCCGGCCAAAGCGGCGTGGTCGTGCTTGACGTCACCCCGTTTTACGCCGAGAGCGGCGGGCAGGTGGGCGACGAGGGCACGCTGAGCAGCGGCGTGTCGGTGTTTGCCGTGGCCGACACGCAGAAAATCAAATCCGATGTGTTCGGCCACCACGGCAGCGTGGCGCACGGCAGCTTGAAAGTGGGCGACACGGTGCAGGCGCAGGTCAACGCGGCGGTACGCGCTGCGGCCATGCGCAACCACAGCGCCACGCACTTGATGCACGAAGCGCTGCGCGAAGTGCTGGGCGACCATGTGCAGCAAAAAGGCAGTTTGGTGAACGCCGAGCGCACGCGCTTTGACTTTGCCCATAACGCCCCGGTGACAGACGCGCAAATCCGTGCGATTGAAGACAAGGTGAACGCGCAAATTCTGACCAATAGCGCCACGCAGGCGCAGCTGATGGACATCGAGTCGGCCAAAAAAACCGGCGCGCAAATGCTGTTTGGCGAGAAGTACGGCGAAATCGTGCGCGTGCTCGATATCGGCACAACGCGTGAGCTGTGCGGTGGCACGCACGTGGGGCGCACGGGCGATATTGGCGTGTTCAAAATCGTGTCCGAGGGCGGTATTGCCTCGGGCGTGCGGCGCATCGAGGCCGTGACCGGCAGCGGCGCGCTGGCCTACTTGCAAGACCTGGAAGACACCGTGGCCCAGGCCGCAGCGGCGCTCAAGACCCCGGTGGCCGAATTGCGCGCGCGCATCAGCAGCACGGTCGACCATGCCAAAGCCCAGGACAAAGAAATCGCCACGCTCAAGGCCAAGCTCGCCGCTTACCAGGGCGAAGCGCTGATCGGTCAGGTGCAAGACCTGTCTGGCGTACCGTTTCTGGCGGCGCGCATGGAAGGGGCCGATGCCGCTGCGCTGCGCAGCACGCTGCAAAAGCTGCGCGACAAACTGCCGCGCGCCATCATCGTGCTCGGCGCGGTCGAGGGCGACAAAGTGCAGCTGGTAGCGGGTGTTGGCGCCGAGTTGATCGCCAAGGTCAAAGCCGGTGAGCTGGTGAACTTTCTGGCCGCGCAAGTGGGTGGCAAGGGCGGCGGCAAGCCCGATATGGCGATGGCTGGTGGCACCGATCCGTCCAAGCTGGACGCGGCGATTGCCAGCGCCCGCGCCTGGGTGGCCGACAAACTTTGACGCGCCCTTAAACGTCCCGCAGACGCAGCGCTAAACCCACTGCGTCCGCCTGGGTTAAGGACGCGGGCAGGTCGTCTAACTGGGTTTGGATCAGCCGCCGCAACGCATCGGCCTGGGGCCGCAAGATGCCGAAAAAAACCGGCTGCTGATCGCGGGTGATCAGCAGGGTGGGGAAGTCGTTGATGTCCACCGGGTCCACGAGATCGGCCTGGTCTTCCACATCCACCCAACTGAAACGCAGGGCAGGGAACTCGGCGCGCAGCGTGTCCATCACTGCCGCGTAGTCGCGGCAGGTGCCGCACCAGGCGGCGCATAAGCAAATGACGTGAAGCGGGGGGGCGTCCATGCCATGATCATGGCAGAAGCGGGACGCAGCCGGTCACGCCGGTGCCAGGTTTTACACTCTCGGGTTTGCCATCGCGCCACGTGCCGCTGAGCAAGCCTTTTCTCACTTCACAATTCATCAAAGAAAAACACGGCCCTATGAGTGCATTTTTGGAAGAAACGGTGCTGAGCGTGCACCACTGGACCGATCGTTTGTTCAGCTTCAAAACCACCCGCGATGAGACCCTGCGCTTTTCCAACGGCCACTTCACCATGATCGGCCTGCGTTTGGAGGGCGGCAAACCGCTGCTGCGCGCCTACAGCATCGTCAGCGCCAACTACGAAGACCATTTGGAGTTCCTCAGCATCAAAGTGCAGGACGGCCCGCTGACCTCGCGGCTGCAGCACATTCAGGTCGGTGACAAGATTGTGGTGGGTAAGAAGCCCACGGGCACCTTGTTGATCGATTACCTGTTGCCTGGCAAAAACCTGTACTTGTTTGGCACCGGTACCGGCGTAGCGCCCTTTCTGAGCATCGTGCGCGATCCGGAAACTTATGAGCGGTTTGAAAAAGTCATCCTGGTGCATGGCGTGCGACAGGTTGCTGAACTGGCTTACCACGACTACCTCAGTCAGGAGCTGCCGGCCCATGAGTTTCTGGGTGAGATGGTCAGCGCCCAGATGCTGTACTACCCCACCGTGACCCGCGAGCCTTTCCGCACCCAGGGCCGTATTCCGGATCTGATTGAGAGCGGCAAGATGCAGGCCGACCTGGGACTGCCCCGGTTCGATCCGGCCCACGACCGCGCGATGTTGTGCGGCAGCCCGGCCATGCTGCGCCAGATCAAGGAGCTGCTGGAGTCGCGCGGCTTCATGGAAGGCAACACCACCAAGCCCGGCGACTTCGTGGTCGAACGTGCTTTTGTTGAGCAATAAATAGCCCCCGGACCGTTGGACACCGCATGAAAAACTACCATCTCTACGCCATCGGTAACGCGCTGGTTGACTCGGAATTTGAAGTCAGCGACGCCTTGCTGGAACAAGCCGGCGTGGCCAAACGGCACATGACGCTGATTGACGC
>CANFTU010000020.1 GCA_947450005.1 Comamonadaceae bacterium
GCGCCAGAATCACCCGTTGTTTCTGGCCGGGATTCACCCGGCAAAATAAATTGGCGTTCTCTACGCGGCGCTGCAAAGCCAGGTCATCCAGCGCCGCAATCTCACTGCCAAGCAAGACGCCGGTCACCGCGATGCCCAGTTGGCGGCATACGTGCTGCGTCACCAGATCACTGTCACCGGTGATGACTTTCACGCTGACACCCACACTTTGCAATTGCCCCAAAGCCTGCGCGGCACTCTGTTTGGGTGGATCCAAAAATGCGGCGAACCCGGCTAAAACCAATTCCGACTCATCGCTGATGGTGGCAGTCGCGTGGTCCCGGGAGACCTCGCGCCAGGCGATGCCCAGTACCCGCAGCCCGTCGGCCTCAAGCGCGTGGTATTGCGCACGAACGCGGTCCCCGTCGGCAGCATCCATGGCATCGCTGGGTGTGTTTGCCGATTGCTGGATGTGGGTGCACAGGCGGACAATTTCGTCCGCCGCCCCCTTGGCAACCAGCCAGCGCTTGTTTCCATCGTCCAGTAAGACCGATACGCAGCGGCGCTCAAAGTCAAAGGGAATTTCGTCAATCTTGCGCCATGTTCCGACGTCGATTGCGGTGTGGGCCAGGATCGCTTCGTCCAATGGGCTCTTGAGGCCCGTCTCAAAGTAGCTGTTGAGGTAAGCAAGCTGCAGCACATGCGGGCTTTCATCGCCTTGGGTGTCGATGTGGCGCTCCAAACGGATGTGTGCCTCGGTCAAGGTGCCGGTCTTGTCCGTACAAAAAACGTCCATGGAGCCCAAGTCCTGAATCGCGCTTTGGCGCTTGACGATCATCTTCAGGGCGGCCAGGCGCATTGCGCCGCGTGACAAGGTGACGGATATCACCATGGGTAAGAGTTCAGGCGTCAAACCCACTGCCAGTGCGACCGCGAACAGAAAGGATTCCAGCCACGGCTTGTGAAACCAGGCGTTCACGAGCAGCACAAACAACACCAGCACCACGGTCAGCCACATGATCAGCATGCCAAACCGGCGCGTGCCTTGCTCGAATGATTTGGAGGGGGCAGGCCGGCTGATGCTGTCGGCGACTTCACCGATCGCGGTGTCTTTGCCCGTCTTGACCACCCGCATGCTGGCGCTGCCACCGATGACCGATGTGCCCATGAAAACGGCGTTGGCGGAATCTTGCAACTCTGTGGCGGTATCCGACACGGTGCCTGCGTGTTTCTCCGCAGGATAGGCTTCACCGGTGAGCAGCGACTGGTTGACGAAACAATCTTTTGCCTCTACCAAAAGTCCATCTGCCGGAACCAAATCTCCAGCAGAAAGGGTGATCAGGTCGCCCGGAACCACTTCGCTAACCGGCACACTGGTGATAACGCCGTCGCGCATCACATTGGCTCGCACCGCCACGGAGTTGCGCAGCTTTTCAGCAGCGGCGTTCGCCCGGTATTCCTGGGCGAAATCCAGCGTCACGCTGAGTAGCACCATGCCGCTGATGATGGCGAAATTGGCAACTTCGCCGGTCAGCGCAGACACGAGACTGGCGATGAGTAACACCAATACCAACGGGTTTTTGAACCGTGCCACAAACTGCCACCATAACGACGCTGTGGCGTGGCTGGAAAAAGTATTGGAGCCGAAGCGCCGCAGCAAATCAGCGGCTTGCGCTGAGGTCAGACCCGTGTGTCTTATTCCATCGGTGGCGTCAGGCTGCGTCAGCCACCATCGTTCAGTCGTACGCGGCATAGAAGTCCTTGATGGCTGTCCAGGCGGCTTCAGGACTGTCTACGAATTGGAAGCATTGCAGGTCCTGTGCATTGACCACGCCCGCCTGCAGCATGGCGTCAAAGTGAATAGCTGCTTTCCAATACGCACTGCCATATAGAAGAATAGGAATCGCCGCCTCCTGCGGATCCAAGCCGCGTAGCCTGGAGGCAGGCGCTATTTCATTCAATACGGAAATAGGCCAACACCGCCCCGCTGGCAAAGCTCTCGCCGTCGTGTACCGCGATGGAATCGATTACCCCGTCGGCCGGGGCTTCAATGTCCATCGCGGCTTTCACCAGCACGGCGGAGGCGATGAGCTGCCCTTTGGCCACGTGCACGCCAGGCGCGACCAGCCATTTGTCCAGCAGCGCCTCGATACCGTCCTGCGCGCCCTCCCATGCGGCATCGGGCAGCGTGATCGGGATCATGCGTGCGCAGCCGCAACGGTCTTTTTGAGCATGGCGGCTTGCACCGCCTGCACGATGCTGGCCACTTGCGGAATCACAAATTGCTCGAGCGGACGGCTGTAAGGGATCGGCACATTGGGCACCGCCAGCCGCATGACCGGCGCGTGGAGTTCCACGGTGTCCAGGTTCTCTGCGATCAGCGCGGCAATCTCGCCGCTCAGTCCAAAGCCCAGATAGTCTTCGTCAACCACCAGCAGGCGTCCGGTTTTGCGCACCGACTTCAAAACCGTCTCGGTATCCAGCGGCACCAGGGTGCGCAGATCAACCACCTCGGCATGGATGCTTTGCTTGGCCAGTTCCCTGGCTGCCAGTACGGCTTTTTGCACCATCTGGCTGATGCTGACGATGGTGATGTCCGAACCCTCTTGCAAGATTTTGGCTTTGCCGAAAGGAATGGCGTAGGCCTCTTCGGGAACCCCGTTGCTGCTGCCTTCCAGATAGGCCATCCACGGCAAGCCCATGATGCCCTTGTGGTACATGAACATGACCGGGTTGTCGTCGCGAATCGCAGAGATCATCAGCCCCTTGGCGTCGTAGGCGTTGGACGGAACCACCACCTTGATGCCCGGCATGTGTGCAAAGGTTCCGTACAGGCATTGCGAATGCTGCGCAGCGTCGCTGTAGCCCCCGCCGATGGCGGTGGTTAGCACCACCGGCAGCTTGACGTGGCCGCCCGACATATAGGTGTTCTTGGCGAGATGGTTGTAAATCTGGTCCATGCAGACGCCAAAGAAGTCCACGAACATCAGCTCCACAATCGGGCGCAGGCCAGCTGCGGCAGCGCCGGTAGCCGCGCCAATGAAAGCCGTCTCAGAAATCGGTGTGTCCATGATGCGGTCTTTGCCGAACTTCTCGAGCAAGCCGCCGGTAGCACCAAAAATGCCGCCGTAGCTGCCGATGTCTTCACCCATGACGAAGACGTTCGCGTCACGGCTCATTTCCTGGGCGATGCCCTCAGAAATGGCCTGGGCCATGGTCAATATGCGGGCAGTGCTCATACCAAACTCCTTGTGTTCGATCCATTGCTTACAAAAACATCGGCGAGCGCGTCCTGCGCGGTGGGATAGGCACTGTCGCGGGCGAAAGCAAAAGCCTGGTTCACCGCCGCATGCGCGCGCCGGGCCATCTCGACCTCTTCTTGCGCAGACATCAGGTTTTTCTCTTTGAGCATCCGCGCCAGGGCGGGAATCGGGTCGCGGGCTTTGAGGCTGCTGACCTCGCCTTTGGGGCGGTAGGTTTCCGGGTCGCCCTGGAAGTGGCCGAAGTAGCGGTCGGTTTTGACCTCGATCAGGCTGGGCCCCTCGCCCCGACGGGCGCGGGCGATGGCTGGGGCTGCTGCTTCAAACACCGCAAGGGCGTCGTTGTTCGCGACGCGGATGCCGGGCATACCGTAACCGGCGGCGCGGTCCGCCACCCATTCGACAGACGTGGCCTTGTTTTTGGGCACCGAGATCGCCCACTGGTTGTCCTCGCATACAAAGATGACGGGCAGCTTCCATACCGCAGCCAGATTCATGGATTCGTGGAAAGAGCCCTGGTTGGCCGCGCCCTCGCCGAAGAAGGCAACCGCGACCCAGTTGCGCCCCATTTTTTTCGCCGCCAGCGCCGCGCCACAGGCAATCGGCATGCTGGCTCCGACGATGCCGCTGCAGCTGAATTTATGGGCGTTGTCAAACAAATGCATGTGGCCGCCCTTGCCCTTGCCCAGGCCGGTGACTTTGCCGAACATCTCGGCGGTCATGGGGTCCAGCTGTACGCCTTTGGCAATAGCGAAGTGGTGCGGGCGGTGGGTACCGACTACGGTGTCGTCCGGGGTCAAATGGGCGCAGATTCCAACGGCCACGGGTTCTTGTCCGGCGGCCAGATGCATCTCGCCGGGGACCGGGCCAGAGCCGATATCAAAGGCCAGACCTTTCTGGATGTTCGGGGGCAGCTTGCCCTCCATGTAGACCGCCGCCATGGTCTCTTCGTAAAAGCGGATCTCGACCATCTTCTGGTACATCCAGAGTAGTTTTTCTTTACCGGCTTGCATCGCAGTCTCCTGGTGTGGGAACAGTCCTGTGTCGCGAATCGGTCAAGACCCGTGGTCAACGCAAGGCTGATCGCATACTAGGTACGCGGTGGCTCTGCAGGCTTGACCTGCATCAAGCTTTCACAGCGCCAGCGTCATCGATACCGTCTCGGATGCAATCGAGCGCGGCGACACCACAAAGCCCAGACTGCGCGCCAATGCGGCCATGCCCGTGTTCTCTTTCAGGCACAGGCCGGTGAGCTCGCGGGTGCCCCGGCTGCGCAGGTAGGCAATCAGTTTGCTCAGCATCAAGTGACCCAGCGCTTTGCCTTGCCAGTCTGAGGCGACTTGGATGGCGAACTGGGCACTCACATGGTCCGGGTCGGACAAGGCGCTGGCTTCGGCGACGATGGTGGTGTGCCCCTGCGTGTCGGTGGCCAGCGCCACAAAGGTCATCTCGCGGTCGTAGTCAATCTGGCTGTAGCGGGCCACTTCCGAATGCGGTACAGCGCGGCGTGTGAAAAAGAAACGCAGGCGCATATCGGCTGGGTCGGCGCGGGCATAAAAGTCCAGCAGACGCTGCCCGTCTTGCGGACGGATCGGGCGCACCAGAAACGATGTGTCGCCCAGCGCCACGGTTTCTTCCAACTCGGCGGGGTAGGGGCAAATGGCCAGGCGGCTTGCCTCGCCTGCGGCCGGTGTGCGCAGCTTCACGCGCGCGTCCAGCGCCAGCACGCCGTGTGCGTCCACCAGCAGCGGGTTGAGGTCCATCTCTTCCAATTCAGGTAGCTCACTGGCCATGCGCGAGACCTTGAGCAGCGTGTCGATGAGCGCCGTGACATCCGCCGCCGCCTGTCCCCGGTAGCCCGCCAAAAGGGGGCCAAGTTGGCTGCGCACAACCATGTCACGCGCCAGGTTGTCATTCAGCGGCGGCAAGGCCACGGTGTGTTGCGTGCCCAGTTCGACCTGCGTACCCCCGCGCCCGAGCAGCAGCACCGGGCCGAAGACCGGGTCGCTGGCGATACCGGCAATCAGCTCCAGCGCGCCGGGCCGCTGCGCCATGCTTTGCACTGCGTAGCCGCTGATCTGGGCGTGCGGCAGCAGGCGCGCAATCTGGGCGCGCATGGTGCGTTCTGCGGCCCGCAGTTCATCGGCGTTGCGCAGGTTCAGGGCTACGCCGCCCACGTCGGACTTGTGCACGATCTGGCTGGAGATCACCTTCAGCACCACGGGGTAGCCGATCTCGGCTGCCGCTGCCAGCGCGCCATCGATGGAGCTGACCTGGCGTGTTATGACTGTGGGTATGCCGTAGGCCTGCAGCAGTGCGCTGGTGGCGTCTGCGTCCAGCCAGGTCCCTCCCTGCGTCAGCGCCTGTTGCAGCACGCTGCGGGCCTGCGCGGTGTGCGCGGTGGACTCGTCGGCGCTGGCGATGGGCAGTTGTTGCAGGGCCGCCTGGTTGTGGGCGAAGTCGACCATTTGCATCCAAGCCGCGACTGTTTGTTCGGGCGTGCTGTAGCTGGGCACATTGGCCTGCGCGCTGCTCAGACGCGCGTGCGCCACCGCGCCGCCACCCAGCCAGCAGGCCAGCACGGGCTTGGCCGAGTCCGTCATCAGCGGCAAACAGGCTTGGGCAATCGCGTCTGCCGGTACCACCGCCGTCGGCGCATGCATGAAGAGCACGGCGTCCACTTCGCGTGCCGCCAGTAACACCTCCAGGGCCTGCCGGTAGCGCGCCACCGGCGAGTCGCCAATGATGTCCACCGGGTTGGCATGCGGCCAGTTGGCCGGCAGGCAGGCATTCAGGGCCTCCAGCGTGCCGGGTTCGAATGTGGCGAGCTGTCCGCCGGCCAGTTGCAGCGCGTCAGCAGCCAACACGCCAGCTCCGCCGCCATTGGTCAGGATGGCGAGCCGCTCCCCGCGAAAAGGGCGCGCATGGGCCAGTGTCTCGGCGGCGTCAAAGAGTGCCTCCAGCGTGTCCACGCGCAGCATCCCGGCCCGGCGGAAGGCCGCGTCCAGCACCACGTCGGAGCCGGCCAGCGCGCCGGTGTGCGAGGCGGCAGCGCGTGCGCCGGATGGGGCGCGGCCTGCTTTGACAACGATCACCGGCTTGTTTCGTGCGGCCTGGCGGGCCGCCGACATGAACTTGCGGGCCGAGGTGATGGACTCGGCGTACATCAGGATGGCGCGGGTCGATGCGTCACAGGCCAGGTAATCCAGCACGTCGCCGAAGTCCACGTCAGCGCTGTCGCCCAGCGACACAAAGTGGGAAAAGCCGATGTTGCGGCTGTTGGCCCAATCCAGCATGGCTGTGGCCAGCGCGCCGGATTGGGTGACGAATGCCAGTTTGCCCAGCAGCGCGTTGCCCGGCGCAAAGCTGGCGTTCAGGCCGATGCCCGGAATGATCAGCCCGATGCAGTTGGGCCCCAGCACCCGCAGCAGGTAGGGGCGGGCGGCGTCCAGCATGGCTTGTTGCAGGTTGTGCAGGCCATCCGGCGCGGTGGCGTGCAGCCCCGCGCTGATGACGATGGCGCAGCGCGTGCCCTTGGCGCCCAAAGCGGCGATCAGACCGGGCACGGTGTGCGCCGGAGTGCAGATGACGGCCAGGTCTGGCACGCCGGGCAGAGATGCCACATCTGGCCAGACCATTTGCCCGCCTATGCGCGGCCGCTTGGGGTTCACCAGCCAGATTGGCCCTTTGAACCCGCCGCCTTGGAGATTGCGCAGGATCAGCGTGCCCAGGCTATCGGGCTGGTCGGATGCGCCGATCAAGGCGATGGAGGCGGGCTGGAAGAGGGACTCGAGGTGGCGGATGCTCATGGCGCTGGGGGCTGGTTGAAGGCGGAAGGCAAGGGGCGCGGGCGCGCACGCCACGGGGTGTAGGCGCATTGTCAGTATCCGCCGCGCATAGCCCTTTGACATGGGTCAACGGGACTGCCGTGCGCATGTGAGAAGCTCGGGGCTCCGGTCCGCACGCACACTGCGGCCTTCGTTGGAGATTGATTTATGCGCCCACACCGTTTTTCTACCAGCCTGTTGCTGCTCGCGCTGTCGGTGGCCCTACCGGCGCAGGCCGAAGATTTCCCCACCATTTCGCCGCAGCAGTTGCCCTCGCCGCTACAGACCCAATGGGCCCGTGACCGCCCGGAACTGGGGCGCTACGGACATTGCGCGGCGGCTTTTGACAGCCAGATCGACGGCTCCAAAATGGCCTGGAGTTGCGCCATTTATGTGCGCCTCTCCGCGCAGGGAGAGCGTCTGGCGATGAAGCTGTGTGGCGAACGCGCGGCGCTGCTGAAGGTCAAATCGCCTTGCAAGTTGGTGGTGGAGCCTTGACGCCCGCTGTGTCGCGGGCGGCCGGGTGACGCTCGGGGCGATTCCGGGCGGGCTGTACCGGTGGCTGGGCGCACTTGCCGCAGCCGGATTGGTTGGCTATGCAGGGCAGGCTTGGTGGCGCGGCCCGGTGATCGATCTCGAATCCGTTACCCGTCGTGATTTGGTGCAAACCGTGGTCGGCAGTGGGCGCGTCGAAAGCCCTAACCGGGTGGACATAGCCAGCCAGATCACCGCCACGGTAGCCCGCGTTCCCGTCCAAGAAGGCATGGCGGTGCGGGCGGGTGAGGTGCTGATTGCGCTGTCCGATGCGGACCTCCAAGCTGCAGCCCGCCAGGGCGAACTGGCCGTGGTGCAAGCGCGTGCGCGCATGCGCCAGCTGCGCGATGTGCAGTCGCCGCTGGCAGCGCAGGCCCTGCGCCAGGCGGATGCGCAGCTGGAGAGCGCCCGCGCCGGTTTGCGCCGCAGCCAGGCGCTGGTGCAGCAAGGTTTTATGGGACAAGCCGCTTTAGACGATGCCGCCAAGGCCGTCGAGCTGGCCGATGCGCAGGTCGCCGTCGCCCGCTTGCAGTTGGACAGCACGCGCGCAGCCGGCAGTGACTTTGCTTTGGCCGCTGGCGCTGTGGTGGAGTCCCAGGCCGCCGCCGATGTGGCGCGTTCCCGAGCAGCTTTTGCCCTGATCCGTGCGCCCCGCGACGGGCTTCTGATCAGCCGCCATGTCGAGGTGGGCGATGTGGTGCAGCCGGGTAAGGTGCTGATGACGCTGTCGCCTGCCGGTGCTGTGCAGCTGGTGCTGGATGTGGATGAAAAAAACCTGCGCCTCATCGCATTGGGACAAACGGCGCTGGTCTCGGCTGACGCGTATATGCAAGAGCGCTTTACGGCACGGGTGGCGTATGTCAACCCGGGTGTGAATGCGCAGACCGGGGCGGTGGAGATTAAGCTGGATGTGGACCCCGTGCCCGCATACCTGCGCCAGGACATGACGGTTTCTATTGACATTGAAGTGGCCCGCAGGCCGCAGGCCTTGGTGCTGTCGGCGGCCGCGATCCACGGCTTGGACAGCGCCGCGCCGTGGTGCTGGGTCTATGCGAAGGGGCAGGCGCGGCGTACCGCGCTGACCGTCGGGTCGCGCAGTGCCGGACAGGTGGAGGTGCTCTCCGGTCTGGCCGAAGGTGACCGGGTGATTTTGGGCGCGGGCGCCGTCTACGATGCCCAGCGTGTGCGGGCCCGCCGCACCGCGCTCTAAGCCCGTTCCGCATGTTCGCCAGTTATCTGCCTTTTGAGTGGATTGTTGCGATCCGCTTCCTGAAGGAGGGGCGCATGCAAACGCTGTTCATCGTTACCGGCGTGGCTATTGGCGTGGGGGTGATTGTTTTCATGTCGGCGCTTTTGTCGGGCTTGCAGGCCAACTTCATGCGCCGCGTGCTCAGCGCCCAGGCGCATATCCAATTGCTGCAGCCGCAACCCATCACGCGCCAGTTGTTGCCCGAACCGCAGAATGCCAAAGACCCGGTGGAGATGGCCAGCGTGCAAGCGCCGATGCAGCAGAAGAAGTCGATTGACCAATGGCAGTCAATTGCCACGCAGGTCCAGGCCCTGCGCGGGGTGCGTATCGTTTCACCCGTGGCCAGTGGCTCGATTCTGGCCGTTCGGGGAAGTGCCAACCGGGCTGTGACGGTCTCGGGCATCGATCCGAACAGCTATTTCCAGATTGTGGATTTCAGTGACAAGATGGTGCGCGGAACATGGCATTTGGCGGGAACGGACATTTTGATCGGAACCGACTTGAGCGCGGATCTGGGCGTCCATGTCGGTGAAAAACTGCATGTCACCACCGCCGATGGCGCCAACAGCGCATTGACGGTGGTGGGGGTGTTTGACCTCGGCAGCAAGGGCGTCAACCAGCGCAACACCTTCACCACGCTGCGAACGGCGCAGAGCCTGCTCAATCTGCCCGCGGGCGTCACGTCGATCGAGGTCACAGTGAATGACATCTACGCCGCCGAGACGATTGCCCAGCGCATCGCCGCTGCCACCGGCGTGCAGGCCGACAGTTGGATCAAAAACAGCGCCCAGTTTTTTGCGGCGATCAGCGCGCAAACCACGGCCAATACCGCCATCCGCTTTCTGGTGGCGCTGTCGGTGGCGTTTGGTATTGCCAGCGTATTGGTGGTGTCGGTGGTGCAGAAGTCGCGCGAGATCGGCATCTTGCGCGCGATGGGAATAGCGCGGTCGCAAATCTTGCGCATATTTTTGCTGCAAGGCGGCTTGCTGGGTCTGGCCGGATCGTTGCTGGGCTGCGGTTTGGGGGCTTTGTCCTTGGTGCTGTGGCAAAGCCTGGCGCGTAACGCCGATGGCACGCCCCTGTTCCCCTTGGAATTCGATACCGCCCTGTTTGCTCTGGCCCTGGTGCTGGGCAGTCTGACCGGCTTACTGGCCGCACTGGCCCCCGCGATGCGGGCCGCACGCCTGGACCCCGTGGTGGCGATCCGTGGATAGCGATGCCGTTGTTGCCTTGCGCGGCATCCGCAAGGTCTTTAACCCCGGAACGCCCATGGAGACCGAAGTGCTGCATGGGATTGACCTGCGCTTGGACAAGGGTGCGTTTTGCGCGGTGGTCGGCCCCTCGGGTTCGGGCAAGAGCACCTTGCTCAATATCGTGGGCTTGCTGGATCGTCCCAGCGCGGGAACGCTGCAGATCGGTCGACAGGAAACCACGACTTTGGACGACGCGGCCTTGACCCGGTTGCGTGGCCACACCATTGGCTTTGTCTTTCAGTACCACCACCTGATGACCGCATTCACCGCGCTGGAGAACGTGATGATTCCGATGATGGCCGCCGCCGGCTTTTGCAATCCCGCAATGGCGCAGCGCGCGTTGATGCTGCTCGACAGCGTGGGGCTTGCACCTTGGAAGAACAACCTCGCTGGCAATCTGAGCGGCGGTCAGCAGCAGCGGGTCTCGATTGCGCGTGCGCTGGCGATGAACCCGGCGGTCTTGCTCGCAGATGAACCGACTGGCAATCTGGACACCGTCAGCGCGGATGTGGTGTTCGATCTTTTGCGCAAGGTCAACCGTGAACAAGGGACTACCGTGTTGTTTGTCACGCACAACCCCGCTTTGGCGGCCCGGTGTGACAAGACCATCGAAGTGGTCGACGGAATGATCAGGGTTTGACCGGCGGGGTCGACAAGGAGGCCGGCGCGTGCGCCGCCTCACTGTGGTCGCGGCTTTGCACTGCGGGCGATAAGGCCAAACCCTTTTGGTAATAGTTTTCATCGACCACGGGGTCGACGCGGGTGTACGCGATGTACATGGTGATGAAGCTCGCCACGACCACCAAGAGTGGGCCGGCCAGCACCAGCCATACATGGCCATAGGTCCACCACGACGCGGTTTTACCGGTGGGCAGGGGTTTGTGAGGGGCAGGGTTAGCGGGCATAAGCACTCCGGCAAGCTCAGCGGGGAACCAGGAAAACGGCTTTTTCCGTGACCTGTGCGCCGCTGTCGGGTTCGGCAATGTGAAAAGCAATGGGGTGGGATCCGGCTGGTGCGCCGTCATAGGGCAGTTGCACCCGCACCGGTACCCAGCGTGATTGGGCCTTATCGATCACAAAGTCAGGCTCCGATGCCAGGGTCAGGCCGTCGATGCCGCTGACGCTGATGTGCACATGGTCGACCGCCTCGGAGGCGTTCATCACCTGCAAGCGGTACACATTTTCAATCCGGCCACCTTCGACGATACGCGCCAGGCTGCTGCGGTCGCGCTCCACATCCACATGCAGGGGCGTGCGCAGCCACAGGCTAAAGGCCAGCAGGCCAATCAGGCTCCACAGCAGCGCGGTGTAAATCAGCACCCGTGCGCGGAACACGCGGCGCAGCATCTGCGCGGAGGTCCATCCGCTTTCCATCGCGTTCTCCGTGGCGTAGCGCACCAGCCCGCGCGGCCGGTGAACTTTGTCCATCACCGTGTCACACACATCGGCACAGGCGCCGCAGCCTATGCATTCGTATTGCAGCCCTTTGCGGATGTCGATGCCGGTGGGGCAGACCTGCACGCACAAATCGCAGTCCACGCAGTCACCCAGCGCGGCGTTGTCTGAGCCCGCCTTGTGGGTGGGTGCGCCGCGCGGCTCGCCACGGGCCCGGTCGTAGCTCACGATCAGCGTGTCGCGGTCGAACATGGCGCTTTGGAAGCGCGCATATGGGCACATGTATTTGCACACCTGCTCGCGCATAAAGCCGGCGTTGCCGTAGGTGGCAAAACCGTAGAACACCACCCAGAAAGACTCGTAAGAGCCCAGACCGAATCCCACGAGCTCATGCGCCAGCAGGTGGATGGGTGTGAAGTAGCCCACAAAGCTGAACCCGGTCCAAAAAGCCAGCAGCAGCCAGGCGGCGTGCTTGCCGCTCTTGCGCGCCACATTGCCCCAGGTCCAGCCGGCGGCGTCGCGGCGCATGCGGGCCATGCGGTCGCCCTCGATGCGGCGCTCCAGCCACATGAACATTTCGGTGTACACGGTTTGTGGGCAGGTGTAGCCGCACCACAGACGACCGGCGACGGCTGTGAACAAAAACAGCGACAGCGCCGAGATCACGAGCAGCGCGGTGAGGTAGATGAAATCCTGCGGGTAGAGCACCAGCTTGAAGATGTAGAAGCGCCGCTCGGCGATGTCGAACAACACGGCCTGCCGGTCACCCCATGACAGCCAGGGCAACCCGTAAAACAGCACTTGCGTCAGCCAGACAAAGCCCCAGCGCCAGCGGGCGAACACGCCGCCTACGCTGCGGGGATAAATCTTCTGCTGGGCCCGGTAAAGAAAAATCTCTTGCGTCACAAACGCCTTCTCAATGCCTTCAAACCTGAGCTATTCAAGGCCTACTGGGCAGGGGTTGCCGGGTCCGGGTGGTTGGAAAAAGCCCAGACATAGGACGCGAGCACCCGGATTTGCGCCTCGGTGAGGCGGTTGCCGTGCGCGGGCATCTGGTTGATTTTGCCCTTGTTGACCATCTCGGTGATGGCGTTGACGCCATAGCCGTGCAGCCAGATGTTGTCCGCCAGGTTGGGCGCACCGATCGCGGTGTTGCCTTTGCCATCGGCGCCATGACAGGCGGCGCAGACCACAAATTTCGGCTTGCCCAGCGCGGCGCTGAGCGAGTCGTGCGGACTGCCGGACAGGCTCATCACGTAGTTCGCCACGTTTTTGACATCTTCCGGCGAGCCCACGGCTGCGGCCATGGGCGGCATTTGTCCGATGCGCCCCAGAGTCAGTGTTTCGATGATTTTCTCGGGCGTGCCACCGTGCAGCCAATCACTGTCGGTGAGGTTGGGGAAACCCTTGGAGCCCCGCGCATCCGAGGCATGGCATTGCGCGCAGTTGTTCATGTACAGGCGCTCGCCAATGGCCTGTGCCTTGGGGTCACGCGACAGGGCGGAAAATGGCATGGCCGTGAAGGCGGCATAGACCGGCGCGGTGGCCGCGTTGATGCGCTCGACTTCGGTGTCGTACTGCCCGGTCTCGCTCCAGCCCAGGCTGCCCGCATAGCGGCCAAGGCCTGGATACAGAAACAGATAGGCCAATGCAAAAACCACGCTGATGACGAACAGTCCGACCCACCACAGCGGCAGCGGGTTGTTCATCTCGCGCAAATCGCCGTCCCACACATGGCCGGTGCTGCCGTCATCCGAGTGGCTGGTGTCCACACGGGTTTTGCTGGTGACATAGAGCAGCACCAGACAGGCGGCTATACCCAGCAGGGTTGCGGCCGTGATGAAGATGGGCCAGAAGTTGCTAGTGAAGTCAGACATGGTGGGCTCCCGAAGGGGATGCGTCGTCGGCAAAAGGTAAAAGGGCCGCTTGTTCAAAGTCGGGCTTGCGCCGCGCTGACCAGGCCCAGGCCATGAGGCCCAGAAAAATCACGAAGCTGGCCACAGTGACCACGGTGCGGATCAGGTTGATGGTGTTCATTTGAGTGCCAGCCCCAGCATTTGCAGGTACGCAATCGTGGCGTCCAGCTCTGTTTTGTCTTTCAATTCTTCGCCCGCAGCGGCAATCTGCGCATCGGTGTAGGGCACCCCCACGGAACTCAGTGCGCGCATGTGTGCGGGCATGGATTGGGCGTCCACCGCCGTTGCGGCCAGCCACGGGTAGGCCGGCATATTCGATTCGGGCACCAGGTCACGCGGGTTGGTCAGATGCTGGCGGTGCCATTCGTCGCTGTAGCGCCCGCCCACGCGCGCCAGGTCCGGGCCGGTGCGCTTGCTGCCCCATTGGAAGGGGTGGTCGTACACCGATTCGCCGGCCACCGAATAGTGGCCATAGCGCAAGGTCTCGGCGCGGAAAGGGCGGATCATTTGCGAATGGCAGCCGTAGCAGCCCTCGCGCACATAAATGTCGCGCCCGGCCAGTTGCAGCGGTGTGTAGGGCAACACGCCGGGTATGGGCGCGGTGGTGGACTTCTGGAAGTACAGCGGCACGATTTCCACCAGGCCACCGGCCAGCAGCACCAGCAGAATCAACACAATCATCAAACCGTTGCTGGTCTCTATGCGCTCGTGGCTGAAACCTTTGGTCGTGCTTTCAGCAGGGGTGTGGGGGGCGCTCATGCTGCAACTCCTTGGGGTTGTCCGGGGATGGCGACGCGCACCGAATGCCCGCCGCCGATGGTGCGCAGGGTGTTCCACAGCATGATCAGCATGCCGATCAGGTACAGCAGTCCGCCAATGAAACGCAGCACATAAAACGGGTAGGTGGCTTTGACCGACTCGACAAAGGTGTAGGTCAGCGTGCCGTCGGCGTTCATGGCGCGCCACATCAGGCCTTGCATCACGCCGGCAATCCACATCGCCGCGATATAGATCACGATGCCCACGGTGGCAACCCAGAAATGCAGCTCAATCGCTTTGACGCTGTGCATCTGGGTTTTGCCCCAGAGTTTGGGAATCAGGTGGTACATCGAACCCATCGTCACCAGCCCCACCCAGCCCAGCGCGCCGGAGTGCACGTGGCCCACGGTCCAGTCGGTGTAATGGCTCAGGGCGTTGACGGTCTTGATGGCCATCATCGGGCCTTCAAAGGTGCTCATGCCATAGAAGGACAGCGAGACGATCAGAAAGCGCAGGATCGGGTCGTCACGCAGCTTGTGCCAGGCGCCGGACAGCGTCATCACCCCGTTGATCATCCCGCCCCAGCTGGGTGCCAGCAAAATCAGCGAGAACACCATGCCCAGCGACTGGGTCCAATCCGGCAGCGCGGTGTAGTGCAAATGGTGGGGGCCGGCCCACATGTAGGTGAAGATCAGCGCCCAGAAGTGGACGATGGACAGGCGGTAGCTGTAGACCGGGCGTCCGGCCTGTTTGGGGATGAAGTAATACATCATCCCCAGAAAACCAGCGGTCAGGAAAAAGCCCACGGCGTTGTGCCCGTACCACCACTGGACCATGGCGTCTTGCACACCGGCGTAGGCTGAGTAAGACTTCATCCAGCCCGCAGGCACTGCTGCGCTGTTGACCAGATGCAACAGGGCAACCGCGATGATGAAAGCCCCGAAAAACCAGTTGGCCACGTAAATGTGGCGCACCTTGCGCGTGCCCAGAGTTCCGAAAAACACCACGGCAAAGCTGACCCAGACCAGGGTGATCAGGATGTCAATCGGCCACTCCAGCTCCGCGTATTCCTTGCCTTGGGTGTAGCCCAAAGGGAGCGATATCGCAGCGGCCAGAATGACTGCCTGCCAGCCCCAGAAGGTGAAGGCGGCGAGTTTGTCGCTGAACAGCCGAACCTGGCAGGTGCGCTGGGCGACGTAATAGGCCGAGGTGAACAGGCCGCAACCGCCAAAGGCAAAAATGACGGCGTTGGTGTGCAGGGGCCGTAGCCGCCCGTAACTCAGCCAAGGAATGCCCATGCTGATCTCGGGCCAGGTCAGTTCGGCAGCGATGATGAGGCCGACCAGCATGCCGACCACCCCCCACACCACCGTCATGAACGCAAATTGTCGGACTACCGTGTCGTTGTAGACAGGCGCATTCTGGTTGGAAAAATTCACGCGCAAACCCCCAAAAAATGGCTGGTTGCAGTATGAGTTGGTTGACGTGAAGTCTTGTTGACTTAAGTCAAGTAATGGCCGATCAGGCCCGTTTTTTGCCCCTAGGACTCGTCCAGAATGCGCGCCGCTTCGCCTTCGATCTCGTCAAACTGGCCCCGGTCAATGGCCCACCACAGGCCGGCCAGGATGCAGAAAACCAGCACCACCGAGAGGGGAATGAGGAGGTAGAGGATGTCCATGGCGCTTCGCTGTTACCCGGTTCAGCCGCCCGGGGGAGGCCGACGCATGCCGCCATCGGGCGGTCCGTCTGGTGGCCCACCTGGTGGCCCGCCCATGCCGGGGGGCGGACGACCCCCCATGCCGCCTCCGCCGCCGGTCCGCAGCTCTTTGCCGTCGCCTTTGATGCAGCGTTGCATATAAGGGTAGGCCTCGGTGAGGTAGTAATGGTAGATGCCCTTGGGGAACTCCGGTGTCACGCCAAAACGGCCGTTGCACTCGTCCAGATCGCCCCCGAGGCTGCTGTCGTAGACCCAGTCCTGCACAAAAACGCCCAGCGGCAGGCTGCCAACCTCGGTATTGCGGCGTCTCTCGCCACTCTCAAAGCCGGGGCGCGGCTGGCCGTTGACACGGGTGGCTTGCAATTCCTCCGGCGTCTTGAGGCGGAAGTTGGGGCGCACCGCCTTGATGCCGCTCGCGGCGTTCATCGCGTTGCTATAGCCGTAGCGGGCGTAAATCGGAAACCCGTCGGAGGCCCAGGCGATGAGCGTCATTTGCTCGCCCTGGTTTAGCAGTTTGATGTATTCGGCGGGCAGCCCGTGGTAGTGGTAATTGCCGGTGGGTTGCACATGGGCCAGGTTCATGTCCAGGCCCAGGTTGTAGACCGCCTGGATGGCTTCATAGCGCCAGCCCTCGCGGCCCATGCCCACGCCGCCATATACCTCTTCGGTCTGCGGCTCCAGCATGATGCCGTTGCGCGCATAGCCGGGCACGTTGACCGGCATACCTTTGTCGCGCACCACGCGCGCATTCAGCGGCATGGCAAAGCGGCTGTTTTGCGCGCTGATGCGGTTGGGGTTGCCCGGGCCGGGAAAATTGCCCACGATGTGGTTGGGAATGCTGTTGGCCGTCATGCTGCGCTGGCTGCCGCTGCATTCCATGCGAACCTCGCTGTTCATGCCCGGCAGGCTGGGGCTGGGCACATTGCTTTGCACATTGCAATCCACGGCGCTGGTGTTGACCGCCTTGTCGCCGCCCGATTGGGCCTGCACCGATTGCCGGTTGAATACCGCTGTGCCTGCGCCGATGGCCAGCATCAGCCCCAATATGGCTGCGTCGCGTGTCTGGATCATGTGCCCTCTTGGTGTCTCATGCGGTCCAGGCCAATGCCTGGGTGACCAATAAAAACCAGCCTGCAGCAAACCCAAGGGCCGCAGCTTTGCGCTGCCAAGAATACTGCACGCGCAGCAGCACCCCGGCCGCCAGCAGCAGGGCGAGGACGGAAGCGGCGTAACCCAGGCCGCTCCAGAGTGCCGGTTTCGGCGTGAAGGCGGGCGGCGGCAGGGCAGCGCCCAATAAGGCCAAAGACAGGCCAAACGCCAGGGCGCGTATCAGCCGCAGCCCTGCAGCCTGGGTAAACCAGGCTCCGCACATCATAATCAGCGCGCCCGCCGCAAGCGCTTGCCCCCAGGCTTGGGGCATCCACCAACCGGTGCGCTGCAGCGTCCAAGCCACCGCGTACGCGCCGGCCATCAAGGCCGCCGCGCGGGCGCCTGCCTGCCGCAGGGTAGCCTGCGTGGCCAGGACGGCCATCATCAGCAGGGCCAAGGCTTTGTGCTGCCAGAAACCAGTCCAAGCTTGCGCGAATGCCGGCCAGGTTTGCGGTGCGCCTTCGGTCAAAAAAGTATGGCTGGGTTGCGCCGGGCTGATCAGCACCGCCTCGCTGTAGGCCCGCGCCGGGTGGCTCATCTGCACGGTGTACGCAAAGTCCGCCGGGGCGTGGGGCGGAAAGATGGACAAGGCCAGGTGCAGGCGCTGCACCGGACTCGAGGCCTGCGGCCATTGGACCTGGATCAACCACTCCACCTGGCTGATGCCGTGGCCCGCCGGGTCGGGCTGGGACGAGACGATGAGGTCTTCTACGGTGATGTGCGCGTCGTGGCCGTCTGCCTGCAAGATCAGACCCTTGCGCAATTCGGCCAGGACCTGCGCCCTGCGCGCCTGGATGTCGCTGGCTTGCAGCCCGAGGTCGTTGTGACTTCGGGAATCGGGCGCCAATGCGGGAATGGCGTCCACCGGAATCGCCAACATCACCAGCGCCGAGCGTTCCTGCAGCGTGATCACCCCGTAGCCCGCAGACATCAAATGCGCGCGCGGTGTGCTCAGTGCGGTACACAACAGTAGAAACAAGCCCGCCCGTATAGAGTTCCAACTCCGTAAGGGCATGGGTCGTGTGGCTTTCATGCGCGCATTTTCGCCGTGCCCCGCTCGAGCGGTAGCATGCAGCGCATCACCAGCTGAGGAATCAAAAATTGCATATGCCTATCACCAGCCGGCCTCAAGGCCTTTTCTCTTTTGTTGCGGCGCTGGCTCTGACCTGCGCAACCTACGGGGCTCCTGCCATGGCTACTGAAGAACCGAAGTTCACCGCGCACCTCACCGAGGGTACATTTGAGTTGCGCCAGTACGCGCCATTTTTGATTGCGGAAACGGCGGTCGCGGGCGATATGGACGCGGCGTCCAGTCAGGGCTTTCGCGCCATTGCCGACTTTATTTTCGGTAACAACCAGGCCCCCGGCCAAAGTGGTTCCGCCAAGATCGCCATGACCGCGCCGGTAACCGTCGAGCCCCGCGCGGCCGACACGCCCATGCGCGAAGCGCAAGACTGGCGCGTGCAGTTTGTGATGCCCTCGCAGTACACGCTGCAAACCATCCCCAGACCGAAGAACCCGGCCGTCACGCTGCGCGAAGTGCCCGCCAAGTGGTACGCCGTGGTGCGCTACCCCGGCATCAAC
>CANFTU010000021.1 GCA_947450005.1 Comamonadaceae bacterium
GAAAAACGCCGAGCGGTTCATCACGCCCGAGCTCAAGGCTTTTGAAGACAAGGCGTTGAGTGCGCAGGAGCGCGCTTTAGCGCGTGAGAAGTGGCTGTTTGAACAACTGCTGGACGCTCTGCAGGCCTATGTGCCCGCGCTGGGCCGTCTGGCGCGTGCACTGGCCGGGCTGGATGCGCTGTGTGCGCTGGCCGAACGCTCGGTCACGCTGGATTGGTGTTGCCCGCAACTGGTGGAACAGCCTTGCATCGCGATCAGCGAAGGGCGCCACCCCGTGGTGCAGGAGCGCCTGAACGCGCACAGCAGCGGCAGCTTCATCGCTAACGACACCAGCCTGGGCCCGCGCCAGCGCATGCAAATCATCACCGGCCCGAATATGGGCGGTAAATCGACCTACATGCGCCAGGTGGCGCTGATCACGCTGCTGGCCTGTGTGGGCTCGTATGTGCCGGCCAGCGCATGCCGCATCGGGCCGATTGACGCGATTCACACCCGCATCGGCGCGGCCGATGACCTGGCGAATGCGCAGTCCACATTCATGCTGGAGATGGTGGAGGCCGCGCAGATTTTGCACAGCGCCACACCGCAGTCGCTGGTGCTGATGGACGAGATCGGGCGCGGCACATCCACCTTTGACGGCCTGGCGCTGGCCAGCGCGATTGCCACGCAGTTACACGACAAAACCCAGGCCTTCACCCTGTTTGCCACGCATTACTTTGAGCTCACCGAATTCCCCGCCACGCACCACGCCGCGCACAACGTGCATGTGAGCGCTGCCGAGTCGGGGCGCGACATTGTGTTTTTGCACGCGGTGCAAGCTGGCCCGGCCAGCCGCAGCTACGGCGTGCAGGTGGCGCGTCTGGCGGGGATTCCGGCTGCGGTCTTGAACCAGGCCCGCCACACCCTGCAGGCGCTGGAGGACAGCGCCGCCGCCTCACAGGCGCAAGTGGATTTGTTTGCCGCGGCGCCTGAAATAGAGGCCAGTGGACCCGGCCCTTTAGAAGCCGCGCTGGCGGCCATCAACCCCGACGCGCTCAGCCCGCGTGAGGCCATGGATGCGCTTTACCAGCTGAAAGCTTTGCTGAAAGCCTGAGCCGCAGCGCGGCGCTCAGTTACCTACCCAGTCAGCGACCAGGCGCAGCCGCTCCAGCGGATCTCTTTCGGCCAGCAGGCGCAGTTTTTTCTCCGTCGAAAAGGGCAGCATTTCGGCCCAGCGGTTGGCAACCCATCCGCATTCATCGAGCTGAAACGGCCGGTACAGCAATAGATTGGGCGCAAGCCCCGTGCCCTGGTGCTCGGCGATCAGACCGCCCAGACGGTCTGCGAGGTACTGCCATTCGGGCGGGATAGGAACTGCCGGGTCGGGGTCCAGGTGCTCCACCTCCGCCACCCACACGCCCAGCGGGCCGCGCTCGATGTCGCCCACCTTGAAACGCAAGCCACCCTGGCAATCCACGCGGAGCAACGCCGGTTGCACCGTTTCGAGCCGCCGGACCGAGGCCATACAGCCCCAGGGATGCAAACGCGGCGTATGGCCCGGGGTCTGCACCTCCTGGCCATCGGCCAGCCAGGTAATCCCGAAGGGGGTGTTGTCGCGGTGACTGCGCTTGACGAGATCCAGGTAGCGGACCTCGAAAATATTCAGCGCTAATGGTCCGTCCGGAAATATGCCCTGACGCAGGGGAAATAAGGGAATAAGTTGCTTATCGGGCACGAAGATAAAATAATTTTTATATTGATAAATCTATTTTATTTCTAAATATTTACATATTTGCGAATGCTGATAACTTTAATTCGAATTGGGCATGCATCAACACCGAATATGCGTTATACGCTGATTGAAGAGACTGCGCTCAACGCACTGATGGCGGCGCCTTGCGCTATGCCGCCCAGACCACCCAACCCCACCAGTCCGTGGCCAGGACCACCAGGCCAAAAATAATCCGGTAGTACGCAAATCCCGTAAAGCTGTGGGTGGAAATAAAACGCAGCAACCAGCGCACGCACAGCCAGGCACTGACAAAAGAGAACACAAGCCCCACCGCAAACAAGGGCGCGTCAGCCAAGCTGAGCAGTGCTCGCTCTTTGTAGAGGCTGTAAACACCCGCGCCGATCAGCGTCGGAATCGCCAGGAAAAACGAAAAGTCCGTGGCCGCTTTGCGCGACAGCCCCATCAACATACCGCCGATGATGGTCGCGCCACTGCGGCTGGTGCCGGGCACCATGGCCAGGCATTGGGCCAGACCCACTTTGAGCGCGTCCAAGGGCGTCATATCGTCTACCGTGGCAACCGCTTGCGGGAAAGCCAGCGGATCGGCATCGCGGCGTAGCTGGCGCCGCTCGGCCCACAAAATCACCAGGCCACCGGCAATGAAGGTGCTGGCCACGACCACCGGGGTGAACAAATGGGCTTTGATAGCTTTGCCAAATAGCAGCCCCAAAACCACTGCCGGAAGGAAACCAATCAATACATTGAAGGCGAAGCGCTGCGCATCCCGTTCGCGGGGCAAGGCCAGAACGGTGGCGCGGATTTTTTCCCAATAAACCAGGATGACGGCAAAGATGGCCCCGGTCTGAATGGCGATATCGAACACCTTGGCTTTGTCGTCCGCAAAGCCCAACAAAGACCCGGCAAGTATCAGATGACCGGTGGAAGAAATGGGCAAAAACTCGGTGAGGCCTTCGACCACACCCATCACCGCCCCGTTGATCAACAGCGAAAAATCATCCACGCTAAATCCTTTGAAGTAAGTCGCGATTATTCATGCCGCAGCGCGGCGATCGGCAGCATCTGCGATGCCCGGCGGGCCGGGTAATAGCCAAAAAAAATACCGACCAGCCCGGAGAAGCCCACCGCGAGCAGTACCGCACCCACACTCAGGCTGACCTGCCAATCGGCCAACGCACCGATTAACCAGGTGGCTGCAGCACCCAGCACCACGCCCAGCGCGCCGCCAACCAGACTCAGGGTGATGGCCTCGATCAGAAACTGCGCCAGGATGTCGCGCCCGCGCGCGCCCACCGCCATGCGCAGGCCGATCTCACGGGTGCGCTCGGTCACGCTGACCAGCATGATGTTCATGATGCCGATGCCGCCAATCACCAGGCTGATGCCCGCCACCGTGGCCAGCAGCAGCGTCATGACCCGACTGGACTCTTCCTGCGCGCGCAGCATCTCGGTGAGGTTGCGCACGCTGAACGGGTCTTCCGCACCCGGCTGGACTTTGAAGCGTTGGCGCAAGAGTTCTTTGATCCGCTCTTCCACCGCGCCCATGTCCTGCCCTTCGCGCACCTTCACCGAGATCGCGCCCACGCGCTTCAAGCGGCTGGTCGCGTCACCGCCCCACACGCGGTTGCGCAAAGTGCCCAGCGGCAGCATCACCACATCATCCTGGTCCTGACCCATGGAGTTCTGGCCTTTGGGGCTGAGCACCCCCACCACTGTCATCGGGATGCCACGCAGGCGCACGGTTTGTTCCACCGGATCCTGGTCACCAAACAGCTCACGGGCCACGGTTGCGCCCAGCCACACCACCTTGGCCGAGCCGGCCAATTCCGCGATATCGAATACCCGCCCGCTGCGCAAAGGCCAATCGCGCGCCTCCAGGTACTCGTTATTGACACCCATGACGGTGGTGCCCCAGTTGCTGTTGCCCCACACCACCTGCCCGGTCGCGCGCGAAGTGGGTGCGGCCACCTGCACCTCGGGGATTTCCAGGCCTATGGCCAGAGCGTCTTCTTCGGTCAGGCGCTGGCGTGTTTGCGCGCCCAAACGCACGCCCGCTTGCGAGACCCCGCCGGGCACCACCAGCATGATGTTGGAGCCCAGCGCCTGCATCTGCTCCTGCACCCGGTCCGTGGCACCCTGCCCCACCGCCACCATGGCGATCACCGCCCCCACGCCGATGATGATCCCTAACATGGTCAACACGCTACGCAGCGCATTGGCCGCCAGCGCCCGCCAGGCGCTGCGAAAGGCCGCCCACGCACTCATGCTGAACTCCCCGAAATTGGGGTCACAGTAATTGGGGTCAGATCCCGATTGTTGTCATCGGCCACCAAACGCCCATCTTTGAACAGCAAGCGCCGCCGCGCCCAGGCCGCCATGTCGGCCTCGTGGGTCACCAAAATCACCGTGATGCCCTGGCGGTTCAGCGTGTCCAGCAGCTGCATGACCTCTGCGCTGGTTTCGGAATCGAGCGCGCCGGTGGGCTCATCGGCAAGGATCAGCGCCGGCTCGTTCACCAGCGCGCGCGCAATCGCCACCCGCTGCTGCTGCCCGCCCGATAGCTGCGCCGGGCTGTGGGTGCTGCGCTCGCCCAAGCCCACGCGCTGCAACGCTGCCAGCGCACGGCGGCTGCGCTCGGGCTGGCGCACACCGGCGTACAACAAGGGCAGCTCCACGTTCTCTAAAGCCGAGGTGCGCGGCAACAGATTGAACTGCTGGAACACAAAGCCCATGCGCCGGTTGCGCAGCGCGGCCAAGGCATCGGGGTCGCGGTCTTGCACCGGCACGCCATCCAGCCAATAACTGCCCGACGTGGGCGTATCCAGGCAACCCAGAATGTTCATCAGCGTGGACTTACCCGAACCCGACGCGCCCATGATGGCGACAAACTCGCCCGCCGCAATTTCCAGGTTCACGCCACGCAGCGCGTGCACGGTTTGCCCCGTCGCATAAACCTTGCTGACATCGCGCAGCATGATCAGAGGCAGCGCAGTGCTCGGGGCGTCCACAGCGCTTAGAAGTTCGGGCGCGCGCCGGCGGGCTTGGCGGCGGCGGCGGCGGCGGCGGGCGGATTTTTCACAGCCACCAGCACCTCGGTGCCAGGCGCCAATTCGGCACCCAACGGAGCTTGCGGGTCGTCCACCAGTTCAGTGAGGCTGCCGTCACTGATGCCGGTACGCACGGCCAGCGCACGTGGCTTGCCGGCAGCGTCCAGCACATACACGCGGCCTAAGCCTTTGCCCTTGACGGCAGGGTCCACGCCCGCAATGCGCAGCCGCAGCGCACCGTTGGGCACGCGCACCACATCCGGCCGCTCTTGCGTGACCACGCGCACATTGGCCGTCATGCCGGGCAGCAGGCGGCCGTCGGTATTGGCGTAGCTGAGCACGGCGACATAGGTCACCACATTGGCCACATTGAGCGCGGCCTTGCGCACCTGGCGCACCTCGGCGTTGAAGGTCTGGCCGGGGAATGCGTCGACGGTGAACGTGGCTTTTTGTCCGACCGTGAGGCGACCCACGTCGCTCTCGTCAATCGCCGCTTCCACCTGCATATCGCTGAGATTTTTGGCGATGATGAACAGCTCCGGCGATTGCAAGCTGCTGGCCACCGTCTGGCCCCGCTCAATGGCCCGCTTGATGACAATGCCCGCGACCGGCGAGGTGATGCGCGTACGCCCCAAATCGATGCCGGCCTGCGCCAGCGCCGCTTGGCGCTGCGCCACGGTGGCCTGTGCCTGCTTCACCTGCGCCTGCGCCACACCCACCTGTGCTTGCACGGCTTTCAGCGCCTCGGCATTGGTGCTGGCCAAAGCCCGCACCCGCTCGCCCTCGGCCTGCGCCACAAACTGCTTGTCGACCAGGCCCTGGGTACGCGCATCGTTGCGCTGCGCCTCGCGCAAATCCACCTGCGCGCGCGAGACCTGCGCTTGCGCCGCCAAGGCATTGGCCTGCGCCGTCAAAACGGCAGCTTGCGCCGCCTCCAGGTCGGCCTGCGCGGCGCGCACACGGAAGTCAAAGGTCTGCGGATCGATTTGCGCCAGCAACTGCCCAGCCTGCACCTCGTCATTGAAATCCACCAGCACATCGCGGATCTGCCCGCTGACCTGCGTACCCACCGTGACCAGCGCCACGGGATTGACCGCGCCGGTTGCGGCCACCACCGCCTGTAAATCGCCCCGCGTGACCGGCGCGCTGCGGTATTCGACGCCTGCGGGCACTCCCCGGTACCACCAGCCGAGCACCAAAGCCAATCCCAGCAGCGCTGCGCCGCCTGTCCATACCATTTTCTTCATACGACCATTGTAGGAAGCGGGTGTGACCCCCGTCTAAAATCCCCCGATGACTGCCCCCTCTCCTGCAAAACCCCCTGAAACCAACAAACCCAGCAACTTTTTGCGCCAGGTGATTGAAGGTGATCTCACGCGCGGCACCTACGCCAGCCGCCGCTGGGCCGGCAGCCCGGGCGACGCGGCCCACCACGCTGCGGGCGAACCTGACCCGGCCAAAATCCGCACCCGTTTCCCCCCCGAGCCCAACGGCTATTTGCATATAGGCCACGCCAAAAGCATTTGCCTGAACTTCGGCCTGGCGCGTGACTATGGCGGCGTCTGCCACATGCGCTTTGACGACACCAACCCGGAAAAAGAAGACACCGAGTACGTGAACTCCATCCTGGACGCGGTGCGCTGGTTGGGCTTTGGCTGGGACGCGAATGGCACTTCGCATTTGTTCCAGGCCAGCGATTACTTCGGCTTCATGTACCGCGCCGCTGAATACCTGATTGAAGCCGGCCACGCCTATGTGGACGAACAAAGCGCCGAGGACATGCGCGCCAACCGGGGCGACTTCGGCAAGCCGGGCGTCAATAGCCCTTTCCGCAGCCGCACGCCGGCAGAGAACCTGGCCCGCTTCCGTGAGATGCGCGATGGCCTGCACGCCGACGGCAGCATGGTGCTGCGCGCCAAGATTGACATGGCCAGCCCCAACATCAATATGCGCGACCCGGCCATCTACCGCATCCGCCGTGCCACCCACCACAACACCGGCGACACCTGGTGCATCTACCCGATGTACACCTTTGCCCACCCGCTGGAAGACGCGCTGGAGCAGATCACCCACAGCATCTGCACGCTGGAGTTTGAAGACCAGCGCCCGTTTTACGACTGGGTCTTGTTGCGTCTGGCAGAAGGCGGCCTGCTGGCCCAGCCCCTGCCCCAGCAATACGAATTTGCGCGCCTGAACCTCACCTACGTGATCACCAGCAAACGCAAACTCGCTGCGCTGGTGAACGAACACAAAGTGAACGGCTGGGACGACCCGCGCATGCCAACAATAGTCGGCCTGCGCCGCCGGGGCTACACGCCGGAGAGCCTGCAACTCTTTGCCGAGCGCATTGGCGTGACCAAAAGCGACAGCTGGATCGACTATTCCACCTTGGAGGGCTGCTTGCGCGAAACCCTGGACGGCAGCGCCGCGCGCGCCATGGCGGTGCTGGACCCGGTGAAACTGGTGCTGACTAACTGGGACGAGGTCATGGGCGCGGGCACCCTCGACCCCTGCAGCGCGCCGGTCCACCCGCACCACCCCGAGCTGGGCAACCGCCAGTTTGTGATTGGCAAAGAGGTCTGGATCGAGCGCAACGACTTTGAAGAAACCCCGCCGCAAGGCTTCTTCCGGCTCTTCCCCGGCAACAAAGTGCGGCTGAAATACGGATACATCATTGAATGCACGGGCGCATCCAAAGACGCCAGCGGCCGCGTCACCGAAGTGCACGCCAAGCTCATCCCCGACACCAAAAGCGGCACGCCGGGCTCGTCCAGCGTCAAGGTCAAAGGCGTGATCACGTGGGTCAGCGTTCACGACGGATTGAGCGCCGAAGTGCGCATGTACGACCGCCTGTTCCTGGACCCGCAGCCCGACGCCGGCGGCAAAGACTACCTGGAAAGCCTGAACCCCGACAGCCTGAAAATCGCCACCGCTATCGTCGAGCCCTCTTTAGCCAAGGCACTGCCGGATGCTAAGTTTCAGTTTGAACGCCATGGCTACTTTGTGGCGGACCGGGTGGACCATGCGGCAGGTAAGCCGGTGTTTAATTTTGCGGTGGGGTTGAAGGATTCGTTTGGGAAATAGGTCGCATGGGTCACCGCGACGCCAACCTGGGCCGAAGCTCCACGCCGCAGGAGCTGGCTTTTCTCAGCGAACCAGGTTCGTCGTTTTAGGGGCCATCTGGCACGAATGGGGGTAACGGCTAATTGCCGCTGCCCACCTTGAAGATGTCCTCACTCCAGCCAAAATCTTTGGCAAACACCTGCGCCAGGCTACGGTAACCAGCCGGCGTGAAGTGAATGAGGTCACCGGCCATCAGCGCCGGGTTTTTTGCAGCCCAGATATAGCTGCTGGCCTGACCACCCATGGCGTGCAACATGCTCCAACTGCTGCAACCCCATTGCGCAGCAAGCCGTGTCTGGATGTCATTGATGCTTTGGTGCACGCGGGAATACTGCAACAGCACGCTGTCCGGAGGGCGTTTGGGAGCTGAAACCGCTCGCAAGGCGGACTTGGATTTTTTGGACTTGGCATTACTTTTTTTCTTGGACTTTTGCAGGCTGGACTTGCGCACCAGCACGCCACGATCACCCGGCCCAATCAACAGGCAATGGGCTTGGGGAAACACGGTTTTGAGGTTCTTTACCGCCTGCACCAAGCCGTCCTCGTACGCACTGGCGTCAAAATTTTTCTGGTTGCCCTCATTGGTGCCGAAAGCCAATGCCACCACCTGATACGGGTTATTGGGAAACCATTGGGCGAAGTAAGCCAGATGGGTCTGCTGCCAGGACCGCGCAGTCGCGCCCGGAAACGCGAACACGTCGAACTGCAGCCGCGTGGTGGGCAACGTGTCAAGCCCCAGGCCATGCACGCGCAGACTGCCGCTGATCAGCCGCAGCGCCAGCGTAGACAAAGGTTTGTCGCCGCGCAGTTCCACCACAGCGGGGCCCTGCTCCACGCTCAGGGTGAGCACATATTCCTCGCCCTGATCGACTGACAGGCCGATGACGATGGGTTGCGCGGTTTGGTGGAACAGGAGCCGCAGCTTTTTATTCACAGCCACACCGTCGGTGTTTCGGACGTCCCACTGCAAGAGCGCGCCGGGCTCGTGAGCAACCAGGCTCACCATGGCCGGACCGGGCGCGTCGGCGGCCTCTTTGCCCCGGTAGGCGGCGTCGTAAGACCATGCTGTGGACACGCAGGTTTTGCGCGCCGGCAAGCGCACGCCGGGCCGGTTCATGGTGGCGGGGATCACCCCGCTTTGGATCTGCTCAGGCCGCAGCCCGGACAGGCTGATGAGTTCCTGGGAGAAAAAGGCAGCGGCCATATGGCTGTCGCCCCACAAGGCCATGCGCAGACCCTGGCGCGGATCGATCACCCGCCGGAAAAAATCCGCTTGTTCCGCGACCGCAGGCCGCAGGCCCTCGGACTCGCTGGTCGCGACTTCACGCCGCACGGCCTCAACCTCTTCCATGTCCGGCTGCACCAATGGGTCGTCGTTAGCGGCGGGGGTCGGGGGCGCAGGGCTGGGGGTCAGCTTGGGCCGGCAGACCAGGTCCGGAACACCCGCTTGCGCGGTCACATCCAGCGTGACCACGGCCATGGCCTGGGCGTGCAGTGCCACACACGCACACAGCGCGCATGCCAAAAACCTAAGCGGGTACATCCATGGAACCTTTGGTGAAATATTTGGGGTCGAGCATCGCACAGCCATGCGCGCTTACTCGCGTTCAATCGCCGGGCTGCCCGGCGGCGTCGCCACTGGATCCGGCGGGCTGTTGCAGCCGGCATCGCTTGTTGCGCAAGGAGCCGTTGGGGCTGCGGGTGTGGCTGCTTCGGTAGGCTCTTGCACGGACACTACACCAGAGGGAACCTTGCTTTTCTTTTTGATTTCAGCCAGTGGCGCACCGGACAGATTCAGGGCCTCGCCAATCGCATTCACAAAGCGGCGCATGCCCTTGGCCGACAAATGCACACCATCGGCGACAAAGTATTCGGGGTTCTCCTGGCCGATGGCATTCCAGTCCACCAGGTAAACATTGTCGAAGTCGACAATGACCCGTTGAATCAATTCGTTGTTCTGCGCGGTCCAGCGCCGGTCTGCGAAGTTATTCACCAGGACGATCCGCGTCGAATTGCGCAGGAACGCCAGGATTTGGCGGAAATGCTTTTCGTAGATATAGCCATTGGTTCCCAAATGAACGACCACAAAGTCGGGCGTTTTATGCTTCTCAAAAAAATCCTGCAACACGGCGAAGCCCTGGCTAGCTTGTCGCCCCACGGCCGCATCGACGTACATATTCGGAAACGAGCGCAACAGCGCACCGCGCGCGCCCAACATCACTGAATCACCCAGAACCAGGGTGCGCTGTCCGTTGGTGTCGAACCGCAGGTAACTTTCGTCGAGCGCGCCAGTTCCGTCTTTCGCCGCCTCGGCAGAATCCTCAGATACGGCCCCCATTGCGCCCTGTTCAGTGCCTGCCACCGGAGTGGCTGCGGGAACCGGCACGTAGGTGTACAGCGCATGACCGGCGCTCAAGACGAATGCCAGCGCTATTGCGACGCTGCGTCGCGTCCTGTCGCCCGATGAGGCCGCATGTTTCCACTGCAGCTCGATGCAGCGGTACGAAACTTCAGCTGCAACACCGGTCACCAGGAGACGCTGCACGACCACAGACAAATCCGACGCATCCTGCGGATGAATCCAGATAAAAATCGGCCAATGCCACAGATAAAGCGAATACGAGCGCGTGCCCATCCAATGCAAAAGGGTCCGCACAGGCATCCACGCGGGCGCGCTGAACCTGACCATCGGAGCCGGATCGGTGACCAACACAATCAGCAAGGCACAGCAGCCGGAAAACAAGGCAAATCCACCAAGGTACACAAATGGAATTTGGTCATGCAACTGCCAGCCCATCCACAGCACCGCGCCAAGCGTCAACACGATCAAGGCGATGCGCAAACGGGCATCGCGACAGAAATACAGCGAAGGACCCGCATGTGTTTTGGGGTTCCAAAAACACGCCAAGCCCGCACCGATGAAGAGGCCCATCACATGGGTATCCGAGCCGAAATAAACCCGGCTCGGATCTGCGCCATCGATCACGAAGGCGTACCCATAAGCCATCCAACACGTACTGATCAAAGCCAGCGCCCAACATACCAACCCGGCTGTCTTGCGTGACCCCGCACGCAGCAAACCGATCAGCACAAAAGGCCACACCACGTAGTACTGCTCCTCAATCGCCAGCGACCACAGATGCTGGAATATGCGGGGGTTTTGAATGCCTTCAAAATACGATTGCTTCGAATAAATCTGCCACCAATTCGATAGATAAAAGGTGAACGGCAAATCAGCGATCAAACGGGCGTAGGCCTCGGGAGCGAGGTGGGGAGTCAGCCAGGTACACACCACCACCATCGCCGCGAAAGGCGGAAACAAGCGGTGAAAACGGCGCACGAAAAACGGAACCAGCGCGATACGCCCCGTGTGCTGTTGCTCCGCCAGCAGTAAGGCCGTGATCAAAAACCCGGATATGACAAAGAACAAGTCAACGCCGAGAAAGCCACCGTTGAATATGCCTGCCAGATTCAAGTGGTAGACCACCACCATCAGCACAGCCAGCGCGCGCAAGGCATCCAGACCGAACCAGCGGCCTTCAACAGGGGTGGCGTGCACACGGCGGACCACGGAAAAAACGAGCCGCATGGGAAGTTACTTCGTCCGCACGATGGGGCGTGGAATCGCAGCCGCAAACAGACGCGCACTCTCGGTATAGCCCTGGGTGGTGAGGTGCATCCAATCCGCTTGGGCCCATGGCTCGGCGCGCTTGGCCCACGCCGCGATGCTTTTGGGGCCGCCCATGGCCTTTTGCCAATCCCAGTATTCGCAGCGGAACTCGGGGCTCACGGCGGCCTGCACTCTGCTGATCGACTGGTGGCGCAACGGGTAATCAATTTTTTTATCCGCAGGTGCCAAGCCAATGCGGTCGGGCGGGCCAATCAACACGCAACGGGATTGGGGGTAGGCCGCGCGCAATTGCCGCAATTCTCTGCGCAAAGCCACCGCATAGTTTTCCGGCTGGTAACTGTCACTGGGCGCCTCATTCGTACCGTATTGAAAAATGACCAAATCATAGTGCGCGGCAATAGCTTTAATTTTCGGATTGGACCAACCCTTGGACTGCGCGCCGGGTGTGCTGAAAATATCAAACACGAGTTTGGGCGGATGGCGGTAAACCGGCTCAAACCCGGTGATGCCCAGTTGTCCGGCAATCAGGCGCAGGCGTATGGTTCTGATCTCGGTCTCCGGCATGACTTGCAGAGCGCGGACCTCGCCTTCCAACACCTGCGGCGCTGCTTCCGGGCCGCCGTTGATGGAGATGCCTAAAACCAGGGCGGCATCGGGGTCAGGCTTGTCGAGATACAGATTGATCCATTGCGGCGCGGGCGCGCCTTCAGTGCCAACAAAATCCAACATCACCACATCGTCGCTGGACTGCGACTTCAACTTGACCAGCGTGCTGGTAAAGCCCGCCTCCTGCACGCTGCTGCGGTATGCAAAATTCAGGTTCCATCCCTTGCTCAGGCAGGTCCTGGGAATACCGAGGCGCACGCCGGGCAAGCCGATGGCCGGCTGAACATGGCCAACCCGCGCGTCCTCGGCCGCAAAACCCCAAGCCTGCAGCATGGCGTCCACAAAGCTGCCCGATGCGGTATGGCTGTCCCCCCAGATACCGACACGCAGCGCTGCGGGGTACTGCGGCGATGCCCGCCATGGCGCGGAACCATCCGTTGCGATGGTGAATTGCCCATCGCCGGCGCTGCGGTTTTTGCCGGCGCCTGCCGACTGAAACAGGTCATCACAACGCCGTTTTTTGTCGGCTGCCGCCACCACGCCCGTTTCCGCAAGCGCCGGACCAACCGCGGCTAGAACGCAGTACAGGCATGCGTAAACCCAAATTTTCATAACCAGTTCCAGTGAGAGCGTCAGAGCGTAGCACTGCCTCCATGCAGCGGCGGTGCTAGTCTTTCTGGGTCTTCAACTGCTCGCCCCAAATGCCCTTGGGCCGCAGCACCAGCATCAGCGCGATCAAGCAGCCGATCAAGACCACCTGCAAAGCCGCAGCGCGGGCCTGCTCGGCTTGGGGCACCCAGCCGCGCATCAGGCCGCCCGCCGCACTCCAGAAGCCCCAGACCACAAAAGCACCCAAAATCGCACCGCGGTTGTTTCCGGACCCGCCAACAATCAACATGGCCCAGAGCTGAAACGTGAGGATGGGTAAGAAATCATCGGGCGCGATAAAGCCCACAAAGTGCGCATAGACCGCCCCACCCAGGCCCATGAGCATGCTGCCGATCACAAAGCTTTGCAGCCGGAAAACAAAAGACGCTTTGCCCAACGCGCTGGCCGCATCCTCGTCTTCGCGGATGGCGCGCAAGACCCGCCCCCACGGGCTGTTGACCAGCTGTTGCAACGCTCCATATGCCAGGGCCAGCAGCCCCAGCGCCATCGCCAAATACGCCATGGTCCAGTTGAGGCCGGTGCCCAACCAGGACTGCATGGGCTTGGGGATGAACTGCACGCCAAACGGCCCACCGGTCAGCACGGTGGCGTTATTGGCAAAGAGTTGAATCGTGACCGCAATGCCAAATGTAGTGATGGCCAGATAGTCCTGGCGCAGTCGCAATGCCAACGCGCCCACGAGCGCCCCTACCAGGCCGGTGACCAGCATCGCGGCGACCATGCCCACCGCCACCGGCAAATCCAGTCCGGCCAAATGCCCGGCTTGCGGCGGGGTGGTGAGCAGCGCCGAGGTGTACGCACCCAGGGCAACAAAACCGGCCACGCCCACGTTGAAAAGGCCGGTGTAGCCCCATTGCAAATTCAGGCCCAGGGTAATGATGGCGTAGGCCGTGCCGAACACCAGGAAGAAGCTGGCGTAGGACAGCAGGCCGGTCAGATCGGACATCAATGCCGCTCCCCAAACAAGCCGCGCGGACGCAGCATCAAAATTGCAATCAGCACCGCGAAGGCGGCAGCCGAGCGGTATTCGGCACCCACCAAGGTGATGGATGCACTCTCGGTCAATCCCACGATAAAGCCACCCAGCACCGCGCCCCAGATCGACCCCACACCACCCAGAATCACCGCTGCGAACAGTGGCAGCAACAAATCCACGCCCATGGTCGGGCGCATTTGCACCGTCAACCCGGCAAACACACCGGCCACTGCGGCCAACACCCCACCGATGAGCCAGGTGGCGCGTAAGACGCGCTCGGGGTCAATGCCGGTGACACGGGCCAAGGCCGGGTTGAGTGCGGTGGCACGCATGGAGCGGCCCAGCGTGCTGTGCCGCAAAAACAGATGCAGGCCGGTCACTGTTACCAAAGAAAGCACAAATACAAAGACCTGGTCCGGCGTGACGCGCAGGCCGCCGCCCATGCTGCGCGGCACCAGTGCCACGGCGATTTGCAGGTTCTCGGAGTAATAGCGCGGAATACCGCCCTGCCAGAACAGCAGCAGGTTGCGCAAGGCCAGCGCAGCACCAAAGCTGGCGATCACCAAGGTGATGGAGCCCTGTTTGCGCAGGCGCTTGAACAAAATCGTGTCCAGGCTCAGCGCCAGCAGGGCCGTCAAGCCGCAAGACAGCAGCAAGGCCAGCAGCAGACCCCAGCCGAACGAGAACGGCCCCAGCGGCAGCGCCCACGCCGGGCTGAAGGCGGTGAATGCGGTGGAAGCCACCAGCGCCAGATAGGCGCCCCAGCCCAGCAACTCGCCGTGACTGAAGTTTGAAAAACGCACGATGGACAGCGTCATGCTTAAACCGATCGCACCCAACGCGATGATGGAACCGATGACCAAGCCGTCTGCCAGAATTTGCAGCATCACGCTCCCCCTGCAACAGCTTGCTTGCCGGTATGACGCCCCAGGTACAAGGCCGCCACGCGTTCATCCTGCAGCAGCTCAGCGCTGCTGCCCACGATGCGCTCACGCCCTTCCACCAGCACGGCGGCGCGGTCGGCCAGCGCCAATGCGGACTTGACGTTTTGCTCGACCAGCAGAACGGTGATACCGGTGTCGCGCACCTCGCGCAGTTTGGCGAACACCTGACTGACCAACAAAGGACTCAGACCGGCCGACGGCTCATCGAGCACCAGCAAACGCGGCTTGGCAATCAGCGCACGGGCCACCGCCAACATCTGCCGCTGGCCGCCGCTGAGTTGCCCGGCGGGCAAAGCACGCTGGCGCAACAGATCCGGGAACATGGCATACACCGGGTCCAGCGCCGCCTGGCGCCGCGCTTTGACAATGGCAGCGGCCAGTTCCAGGTTCTCGGCAACACTCAGGTTGATGAAGACATTTTCCGTTTGCGGCACAAAAGCCAGGCCCTCCAACACCATCTGGTGCGCCGGGATGCGGGTGATGTCGCGGCCATGCAAAAACACACGGCCCCGCGTAATCGGAACCAGACCGGCAACCGCCTTTACCAACGACGATTTCCCAGCGCCATTGGGACCCAGAATTGCCACGATCTCGCCCGGCTGCACGGTCAAATTCGCGCCGCGCACAATGGGCAGTCCGGGCTCGTAACCCGCCTCCAGATCGTCGACGCGCAAGGCCGCCTCGCTCATGCCGGACTGCCCAAATACGCTTCGACCACGCGTGAGTCATTCAGCACCGTATCGGCGTTGCCGCTGACCAGCAAGCGGCCCTGCGCCATCACCATCACCGGCTGGCACAGGGATGCGACCACGTCCATGTTGTGCTCAATGATCAAAAAGGTCGTGCCTTGCGCATTGAGCGCCTGCACCTTGTCCACAATCTGGTCCAACAGTGCGGGATTGACTCCGGCGGCTGGCTCATCCAACAACACCAGCTTGGGGCTGGCCACCATCACCCGCGCCAGCTCCAGCAATTTGCGCTGGCCGCCGGACAAAATCCGCGCGGGTTGGTCTTGCAAGGCCGACAAACCCACAAAGTCCAGCCAATGGCGCGCTGCATCGCGCGTTTGGCGTTCTTGCGCCGCGACCGCGCGGGGCTGCAGCCAGTTGGTCCACAAGCGCTCACCGATCTGACCCAGGGGCGCGACCATGACGTTGTCCAGCACCGTCATTTCCGGAAAAGGCCTGGGAATCTGAAACGTACGCGCCAGCCCAGCGGCAAACACGGTGCTGGATGCGCGACCCGCGATCGCAGCACCGTCCAGGCGCACACTGCCCGCATCGGGACGCATGAAACCAGCCAGGCAATTGAACAAGGTCGTTTTACCCGCACCATTGGGGCCGATCAGGCCGCCAATGGCGCCGCACGGCAGCGCAAACGACACCTGGTCCACCACCCGGTGCCCGCCAAAGCTTTTACACAGGCCCGCCACTTCCAACAAAGCGGGACGCACAAAGGTACTCGGCCCCGCCATGGTTCAGACCTTTGTGACCGCGGCAGGGCCGCCGGCTTCCAGCAGCGCCTCGGCCTCAATCTCGACCAGATAGCCGTCACCGATCAAGGCCGACACCTCGAACAGCGTGTTGGCCGGACGGATGTCACCGAAGTAACTGCCGTGCACCCGGCTCACCGCCTCGCAGTCGGCTGCGTTTTGCAAATAGATGCGGGTGCGCACCACATCGCGCAGCGAGCCACCCAGCGCTTTGATGCTGGCGCTGATCTTGTCCAGGATGTAGGTGGTTTGCACCGCCGCATCACCCCGTCCGACCAGTTGCCCGCTGCCATGCGTGGCCGTGGTGCCGGACACCAGAATGCGCTCGCCGATCCGCACGGCCCGCGAATAACCGGCGATCGGCTCCCACTGGCTGCCGCTGTCCAACGTCCAGCGCTGGGTATAGCCCGGCACGGCTTTACGGGGCCACAACGGCGCGACTGCATCCAAGTGGTGACTCAAGTCGCCCGAGGCAGTCAAAAAAGGCGGATGGCGGTATTCATCGCCGCAGTCGCCCGGCAAGCGCCGGGTCACGGCAAAGGCCTGTTGCAGCGCCGCATGGTCCTCGGCGTCCAGGGCGAAGTCAAACAACTTGAGGTTGTCGGCACGGTGCTCGGATTCACCCAGCCGCGCACCCACTATCACGGCAGCCACCGCCGTCTGCTCCAGCACCCAGCGGGTCGCGACATTCGGAATCGACACCGCGTACTTTCGGGCGATTTTTTGCGCCGCTTGCAAAACGGTTTGCAGCGCATCCCAACCGCCTATGGCGTGGATGAAGCGCTGGTATTTCATCTTGCTCCAGTCCGCCACCGCAGCCGGTTCGGCCGCGCCCAGCCAGCGTTCACTCAAGAAGCCGCCTGCGAGCACGCCGTAGGTCAGCAACTTCACGCCGCGCGCCTGGCACAGCGCCGACATAGCCTCTGTGCCGCGCCGGTCCAGCAGCGACATACAGACCTGGTTGCTGGCAATCGGCACCCCTTCGCTCAGCACCAGACGCATATGCGCCGTGTCAAAGTTGCACAGGCCGATGGCCCGGATCAGCCCCTCTTGCTGCAACTTGGCCAGCTCCACCAAGGCGTCGATATAGCCGGGGTGCTCAAAGGTCCACCAATGGAATTGCAAGAGGTCGATGCAAGGCGTTTGCAACCGGTCCAGCGAGCGCTGCACACCCGCGCGCACTGTGGCAGCGGTCATCACGCCCGGTGGGGGACACCATTTGGTGAACGCGCGCACGCCCGCTGCAGCACCCGACGCCAGCAGCGTGCCGGTAATGACTTCAGCGGAGCCATAGTGGTCCGCCATATCAAAGGTATCGAAACCCTCCTGCGCGTACGCGGCCAATGCGGCTGCGCCGCGCACGGGATCGAGCGGGGAGCCGCCCCGCTCCATATCCGCCACCTGCCACAGGCCAGTGACGAGGCGCGCAATCTCCAGCCCCGGCGCCAGCAGCGTGCGCGCGGGGCGCAGGCTGCCCGCGCGCTCGCCTGAGGCCAGACTCATTTCATCTTGGCTTGGATGGCTTGTACGTCGTCCGTGGTCATTTGTCCGACCGTGACCACTTCACCGTTGGCGATTTTCCAGGTGCGGAAAGGGCCGGCGATGTCGCCGTTCTTGTCAAACTGCACCGGACCGATCACGCCCACATAGCGCAGCGGTTTCTTTTGCTTGATCAGCTCCAGCGCACGGGCAAAACCTTCGGGGCCCGCGTGCACCACTTCGCCGCCGGATGCGGTGACTTTGCGGATGCTGTCGCGGATGGCAGCGGCTTCAAACTTGCCGGCATGGGCAATCGCCAAACCGAGGATGGCCGCTGCGTCAAAGCCCTGCACCGCAGCAGGAGCTTGCGCATCAAAACCGCCGCTCATGGCGGGATAGGCTTTGGTGAAATAAGCGGTGGACTCGGTGGTCGTGGTGCCCGAGGAGGTGCCGTAGGCGTTGGTAAGGTACTGCGCGCCAACACCTTTGATGAAGTCAGGCGAATTCATGCCGTCGTTGAACAAGAACTTTTGCGGCCCACCCTGCTGCACCCAAGTGCGGATGATGGTGGTGCCGTCGCCGGGGTAGCCGACAAAGTACAGCGCAGCGGGGTCGGTCTTGAGCGCCTTGGTGACTTCGGCGTTGTACGACGATTGCTCGGGGTTGTAGGGTGTGACATCGACAATCTTGCCGCCCAGCGCTTCATAGGCGCGGCGGAATTCGGCAACCATGTTGACGCCGAAGTCGTTGTTGACGTGGATGACCGTCAGGCTTTTGAAGCCCTGGTCCAGCGCGTATTTGGCGGCCGCCGTGCCTTGCAGCGCATCGCTGGTGATGGTGCGGAAGAACCAGCCGCCGGTCTTGCCTTCTAGCGCCAGCTTGGTCAGCGTGGGCGA
>CANFTU010000022.1 GCA_947450005.1 Comamonadaceae bacterium
AGGCAGTTTTTGCCGATTTTGGCGTCGTTCAGGATGATGGCCCCGATGCCGATGAACGCACCGTCGCCGATGGTGCAGCCGTGCAGCATCGCCATGTGGCCCACCGTCACGCCTTCGCCGATGTGCAGGGGCTTGCCGGCATCGGCGTGCAACACGCTGCCGTCCTGGATGTTGGTGTTGCGCCCCACCGTGATGCTGGACGAATCGCCACGCGCGACCACGCCAAACCACAGACTCGCTCCTTCGCCCAGCCGCACATCGCCCACTACCTGCGCGTTGTCGGCAACCCAGGCCGTATCGGCAAGCGTGGGGGAAACCTGGTCGAGTTCATAGAGGGCCATGGTGCGCTGCTTTCATTCACGGGAAAATTACATGAGGAACCTAGAATTGTAGGTATGGAACTCCGCCACGCCGCCTTGGCCGCTTTCACCGACCGCCAGCCCCTGGAGAAAGTGCATGCCGTGCAGGCCTTATGGGCGCAAGAGGCCTCGGCCAGCGCGGACCCGGCCACCCTTTATGCGCAAGACTCGGCACCGGGGCGACCCGATGCACCGGCGCTGTTGGAGCCTGATGCCGTGCCCCGGCGCAGCCCCTTTACCCCCGAGGGGCATGCCGCCTTGATGCATGCGATTGCCCATATCGAATTCAACGCCATCAACCTCGCACTGGATGCGGTCTGGCGTTTCGCCGATATGCCAACGCCTTACTACCGCGATTGGCTGCGGGTTGCTGCCGAGGAAAGTCAGCACTTCATGCTGCTGCAGGCGCATTTGCAAACCCTGGGCTACGGGTATGGCGACTTTGGCGCGCACGACGGTTTATGGACCATTTGCCACGATACCCGCCATGACGTCCTGGCCCGCATGGCGCTGGTGCCTCGCACCCTGGAGGCGCGGGGGTTGGACGCCACGCCGGTAATCCAGGCCCGCTTGCGCCGTGTAGGTACGCCTGCAGCACAGGCTGCGGTGGAGATTCTGGACACCATCCTGCGCGAGGAAGTTGGCCATGTCGCCATCGGTAACCGCTGGTTCCATTGGTTGTGTGAGCGCGATGGGCAGGATCCTTTGGCGGTGTACCCGGTTCTGGCCCAGCGCCACCGCGCCCCGCGGCTCAAGCCCCCCTTCAACCTCAGCGCCCGCCGCGCCGCTGGGTTTGACGACGCGGAATTGCAGGCGCTTGCGGCTTTGTGAGCGAAGCCACGCCATGATCAAGAGTCGCGTTCTGCAGTTCGCCTATCCCGGTGCTGCGCCCATGCGCTTCCCGGATGTCGATGTGGCGCAGGGGGCGGTTTTATTGCTGCGGGGCCCGTCTGGCAGTGGCAAGTCGACCTGGCTGGCGTTGGTGGCGGCGCTGGTGCCGCCGACTGGCGGCGTGCTGGAAGTGGCAGGGCAGAACGTGGCAGCGCTGCGCCGGGTGCAGGCTGATGCCTGGCGCGCCCGCTCGCTCGGGTTCCTGCCGCAAAGGCTGCACATGAGCGCGGCGCTCACCGTGGCGCAGAACCTGGGCCTGGCGTTTTGGGCCGCCGGCGTGGCGCAGGACCGCCGCCGCATCGATGCCGCGCTGGCTGCGGTCGGTGTGGTGGAACTCGCCGATCGCTTGCCCGCGCAGTTGTCGGGCGGGCAGGCGCAGCGGGTGGCCTTGGCCCGCGCGGTGTTGATGCAGCCCCGGGTGATTGCCGCCGACGAGCCCACTGCCAGCCTGGACGACGACGCGGCGCGCGAGGCCCTTCAACTGCTGCGCAGCACGGCGCAACAATGCGGCGCGACCTTGGTCATCGCGACCCATGATGCGCGGGTTGGCGAATTTTTTGCCGGCCCATCTGCGGGTGTTCCCGCGCAGGTCCAGACCCTGCTTCTGGCGCGATCACAGCAGCCCGAGACGCCGGTATGAACACCCCCGGATTGGCCTGGCGCTACCTCTGGTCGCGGCCTTTGTCGGCGGTCTTGAATGTGCTGCTGCTGGCGCTGGGGCTGGCGTCCATCACGTTTTTGCTGCTGGTTGCCAACCAGGTGGAGCGCGCCTTCCAGCGCGACTTGGCCGGTATCGATGTGGTGGTGGGCGCCAAGGGCAGCCCGATGCAGCTCATTCTGTCCGGTGTGCTCCACCTGGACGTGCCGCCCGGCAACATTCCGCTGAGCGCCGTCAATGGTTTGAAGACCAACCCGCTGGTCGCCGAGGTGATTCCTGTCAGCCTGGGCGATAACTTCCATGGCTACCGCATCGTTGGAACAACCTTGGCATATCCCAAGCTCTACGGCGTCACGCTGTCCGAGGGCCGCTTGTGGTACGCGCCCATGCAGGTGGTGTTGGGCGCCACGGTGGCGCGCAAGCTGGGGCTGCATACCGGGCAACGCTTTACCGGTGCGCATGGGCTGGGCGCCAGCGGCCCTATGCACGCTGAAAACCCCTATTTCGTTACCGGTGTACTGGCGCCCAGTGGTACCGTGCTGGACCGTCTGATCCTGACCGATACCGCCTCCATCTGGCATGTGCACGATGACCACGAGGACGACCATGGGGAGGTCCACGACGCGCACCACAATAAGGCGCATGGCCAACTGGCCGAGCCGCAGCAGGACCGCGAGGTCACCATGGCGCTGGTGCGTTACACCACACCGTTGGCCGCCATGAGCTTTCCGCGTTGGGTCAACACCACGACGTCCCTGCAAGCGGCCGCCCCCGCCTTGGAGGTCACCCGCCTTTTGCACATGTTGGGGCTGGGCACCGATGTTCTGCGCGCATTTGCGGCCATGTTGCTGCTCACCGCGGCCTTGAGCGTTTTCATTGCACTTTGGAATGCGGTGCGCGAACGCCGCGCAGACCTGGCCCTTTTGCGTATGCTGGGTGCCCCGCCAGCCCGAATTGCGACCCTTCTGGTGACAGAGGGGCTGTGGCTGGGTGTGCTTGCCAGCGTGCTGGGGCTGTTGCTGGGACAGCTTTTCATGCAGGCGCTCGCCCATTTTTTGGGTCTGGAAAATTCGCTCATGGTGGGCGGTATGGTGTGGCAGCTTGAATTGCTGCTGGTGCCTGCGCTGGCCCTGGGTGTCTCGCTGCTTGCCGCATTGCTGCCCGCCCTGGGCGCCTACCGCAGCGATGTGTTGGAATTGCTGCAGGTGCGCTGAAACGCCGGTCCACCGATATTTGTTTTTTCCATGAAGGTTGCCCTATGCCTATTTGTCGTCTGATCGCTGTGTCCCTGATTGCCTGGGGCGGCGCACTCGCCTTGACGGGTGCCCTGGCGCAATCTGCGCCGGATGCGCCGCTGAGCGGCGTTCCTTTGGGTCAGGGCGCCGGTGTGCACGGAGCCAACAGCCCCTATGCACCGCTATCCGAGCGCAGCGATGTGCTGCCCTGGTCGCTGCTGACCGCGGTGAAGACCAAGACCGAGAAAAACCGCATCCTGCCCGTGTTCGGGCCGGACATTCAGGCGCTCAACCTGAAAAGCCAGCGGGTCCAGGGCTTCATGATGCCGCTGTCTCCGGGCGAAAAGCAAAACCATTTTCTGATCAGCTCGGTGCCGCTGACCTGCTCGTTTTGCCTGCCCGGCGGCCCGGAGAGCATGGTTGAAGTGAAAACCAAGAGCCCGGTGAAATACAGCATGGAGCCAGTCGTGGTGGAAGGTAAATTTGCGGTGCTCAAAGATGACCCCTACGGGCTGTACTACCGCATGACCGAGGCGGTTGCCGTGAAATAGGCACACGGCGCAGCCGGCCCGCAATCTGTTCGCCTGTTGACCCATATCAATGCGCGCGGTCGCTTGCCTGGCCACCATCGCGGCATGCACAACATCACATCCCCAATTGCCCACCACCATGGCCTGGACCACCGGGAGCGGCTGGAGAACATGCTTTCCGATTTACTCAGGCTCATGGCTGAGCAGCGCGGCGGCAGCCGCAACCGCGTGGACGTGGCCGCTGAGACATTGGCCGGGCCGGGTGACTCCCACGCGCAGAGCATGACCCAGCGTGATTTGGATTTTTGTATTGGTGAGCGCGAAACATCCCGCCTCGTTGAACTCGAAGCCGCGCTCAAACGCTTGAACGAGGGCACCTACGGCGTGTGCACCGTCTGCGGTGGGCCCATCATGGAGGCGCGCCTGGATGCCATGCCCGAGACCGCGCATTGCATGGCCTGCCAAGTGGACGCGGAGGCCGCGCACCCCGCAGCGGCGCGGCCTTCCCAGCCGGGCCGGGCCGGGCCATCCAGCGGCACTGGGCGGCAAAGTTTGGTGTTAGGGCGCTAGCCGCTCGCGCACCCAGCTTGTTGGTGGCCCGGACGCGTCGCGCCCGCCGGTGCGGTAACGCAGCCGGTCATGCAAGCGGCTTTTGCGCCCCTGCCAGAACTCCCAGGTATCGGGCACCAGCCGGTAGCCGCCCCAGTGCGGTGGGCGCGGCGGCTGCAACAGAAAGCGGGCCGCGTACTGGGCCGCGCTGGCCACCAGCGTCCCCCGGCCTGTGATCACCTGGCTTTGCGGCGAAGCCCAGGCGCCAATGCGCGAATCCAAGGGGCGGCTGGCGTAGTAGCTGTCCGACTCTTCCGCGCTGACCTTTTCCACCGCACCCTCAATGCGCACCACGCGCTCCAGTTCGACCCAGTGAAACTGCAGCGCGGCAAACGGATTGCCCGCCAGCTCACGCCCCTTGCGGCTCTCGTAATTGGTGAACCACACGATCCCCCGGGCGTCATAGCCTTTGATCAGCACTACGCGGGTAGAGGGCCGCAAATCGCTGCCCACGGTGGCCAGGGTCATGGCGTTGGGCTCGGGCAATTCGGCGCGCAGCGCCTCCTCCATCCACTGCGCAAACTGCGCGTGCGGGTCGGCGTGGGAGGCGTCCTCATTGAGTTCGGCGCGTTCGTAACTTTTCCGCAGGTCAGCGATAGTGCTCATAGTGGCAGTATAGGGATGCGCGCATGCACAGCCGCTTTGGTAACCCGTGGGTAACCGGCTTGCAGTTTTGCCAGCCGGTTCCGAGTTACCATCGATCATGTAACTTTGTTACACGCTATTTCCCGGAAAGTTCCCTATGCCAACACCGACTCTTCACCCGACTCTGGTCGCGGTCACGCAGCGCATCGTGCAGCGCAGCGCAACCACCCGCAGCGCTTACCTGGCCCAGATTGCGGCCATGGCAGCGCGGCCCGCAGGGGCACAGCGCATGGGATGCGCCAACGTGGCCCACGCCTTTGCGGCCATGGACGCGCCCGACAAGCGGCGCGCCAGCGGTCTGGATGCAATCGGGGTGGTGGTGCAGGGGCAGGGCGCGCGCGCGCCGCATATCGGCATCGTCAACGCATACAACGACGTGCTGTCGGCGCATGCGCCGCTGCAGCATTACCCGGACTTGATGAAGGACGAGGCCCGCCGCCATGGTGCCAGCGCGCAGGTGGCCGGTGGGGTGCCCGCCATGTGCGACGGTGTCACGCAGGGCAACCCGGGTATGGAGCTCAGTCTGTTCTCCCGCGATGCCATCGCGATGTCCACCGCGATCGCGCTCAGCCACGACGTTTTTGACTGCGCGCTGATGCTGGGCGTGTGCGACAAAATCGTTCCCGGCTTGCTGATCGGCGCTTTGCATTTCGGCCACTTGCCGGTGGTTTTTGTACCCGCGGGTCCGATGACGTCCGGCTTGTCGAACAAAGAAAAAGCCCAGGTGCGCGAGCGCGCTGCGCAGGGCCTGGTCGGCCGCGCCGAGTTGCTTGCCGCCGAATCCGCCGCGTACCATGGTGAGGGCACGTGCACGTTTTACGGCACCGCCAACAGCAACCAGATGTTGCTCGAAGCCATGGGCTTGCATGTGCCGGGAACGGCTTTCATCAACCCCGGCGAAGCGCTTCGCGAGGACTTAACCCGCGAGGCCGTGCGCACCGTTCTGGGCGCGGGGGCTGCGCCCATTGGCGAACTGGTGGACGAGCGCTGCATCGTCAACGCCATGGTGGCGCTACTGGCCACCGGTGGTTCCACCAACCACCTGATTCACTGGGTCGCGGTCGCGCGGGCAGCGGGCATCGTGATTGATTGGGACGATTTCTCTGCGTTGTCCGATGTGGTGCCACTGCTGGCCCGCGTCTACCCCAACGGCAGCGCCGATGTGAACCAGTTTCAGGCGGCCGGTGGTCCCGGGTTTGTGATCCGCGAATTGCTGGACGCCGGCCTGATGCACCCGGATGTGCGGACGGTGCGCCCCGACGGATTGCGCGCATTCACCCGCATCCCGCAGCGGGCGGACGCGTCTGCGGGACTGGCCTGGGTGGAGGCGGGCGACGGTGGTGACCACAGCGTGGTACGCCCGGCGGCGAAGCCCTTCAGCGCCAGCGGCGGGCTCAAGCTTTTGTCGGGCAATCTGGGGCGCAGCGTGGTCAAGGTGTCGGCGGTGCCGGTGGAACGCCATGTGGTTGAAGCACCGTGCCGCGTGTTCGATTCACAGGAAGGGCTCCAGGCTGCATTCAAGGCCGGTGAGTTGGATCGCGACGTGGTCTGCGTGGTGCGCTGGCAAGGGCCCCGCGCGAATGGCATGCCCGAGTTGCACAAACTCACGCCACCACTGGCCGTCTTGCAAGGCCGGGGCCACCAGGTGGCGCTGGTGACGGACGGGCGAATGAGCGGTGCGTCGGGCAACGTGCCGGCGGCCATCCATGTTTCGCCCGAAGCCGCCATGGGCGGGCCGCTGGCGCGTGTGCGTGATGGTGATGTGATCCGCCTGGACGCACTGGCCGGAACCTTGCAAGCGCTGGTCCCGCAGGCCGAATGGGATGCCCGCGAACTGGCGCAGCTACCCCCGGCCTTGCAAGCCGCCAACGGCATCGGCATGGGGCGGGAGTTGTTCGCCGGCATGCGCCGCAACACCCTCAGCGCCGAAGAGGGCGCGTGCAGCTGGCTCTGACATCCGAATTCCAACCTTCGTACAAGCGAGACACCCGATGACATTAACCCTGACCCCCTTGCACGTGATGCAGGACGCACCCGTGATCCCGGTGATTGTGTTGAACGACGTCGCCCATGCCGTTCCCATGGCACGCGCACTGGTTGCCGGCGGCATCCGCATGCTGGAAGTGACGCTGCGCACGCCCCAAGCACTGGCCTGTATGGAAGCGATCGCGCGGGAGGTGCCTGAGGCTGTTTTGGGTGCGGGAACCGTGCGTTCGCAGGCGGATGCGCAGGCGGCGGTTAATGCCGGGGCGCGCTTTGCGGTGAGTCCGGGTTACACCAGCGCACTGGGCCAGGCCTGCCGCGCACTGGGCTTGCCTCTGCTGCCCGGAGTGGCCACCGGCAGCGAAATCATGCAAGCCCAGGCCGACGGATACCAGCAATTGAAATTTTTCCCCGCCGTGCAAGCCGGTGGCTTGGCGATGCTCAAAGCGTGGAGCGGTCCCTTTTTTGACGTGGACTTTTGCCCCACGGGCGGCTTGACGCCGGAGAACGCGCCCCAGTTTCTGGCCTTGCCCAATGTGCGCTGCGTCGGCGGATCCTGGCTGGTGCCGGCGGACGCGCTCGCCGCAGGGGACTGGGCCCGGATCACCGCGCTGGCCGCGCAGGCCAAGGGACTGCGCAGCTAAACCGAAATATGCCCGCCGATTTCGATGGCGTGGCCGAACGGTATCTTGAAATACTCGGTGGCGCTTTGCATCGTCCGGTGCATGTAAATAAAGGGCGCCATCAGCAACGGGGATGATTGCTGGGCGACCACACGTTCTTTACCCACAAAGAAGGAAATATCCTTCAGACTGAAATGGAACTCGCGCGCGCGCAGCAGGGCCACGGCCCGCATGACATGCGGCTCCTCCATGAAGCCGTGGTGCACCACCACGGTGTGGAAGTTGTGCTCTAAATGCGTGATGCTGATGCGTTCGTCATCTTTGACAAAGGGCGTATTGGCGGTTTCCACATTCATCAATATCACGCGCTCATGCAGCACCTTGTTGTGCTTAAGGTTGTGCAGGAGCGCCACCGGCGCGATGTCGCTGTGCGGGACCATGAAAATCGCGGTTCCGGGAACGCGGTGCGGATTGCTGTTGCCCAAGGTGGCCAAAAAGTCGGCCAGAGGCGTGGAGCTGCTCCAGCGGGCCTTGAGGAGACGGTTGCGGCCGGTGATCCAGGAGAGCATCAGACAGACCAACAGCAGTGCGACGCTGACCGGCAGCCAGCCGCCTTCGAAGAATTTAAAGAGATTGGTGCCCAGGAAAATCATATCCAGAGCAAACAAGGCCGCGAACAGCGGCAGGAACAACCACTTGCTCCAACCGCGCACAAAAACCATGAAGTAGGCTGCCAAGATGGTGTCAATTGCCATCGCGCCGGTGACCGACACGCCGTACGCGGAAGCCAGATGCTCCGAAGTGCGGAAACCCAGCACCAGGGCCACCACACCGATGAACAAGAAAATATTCACCTTGGACACATAGACCTGGCCGATTTCCTCGGCTGAGGTGTGCTTGACCAGCAGGCGGGGGATGAAACCCAGCTGAACGGCCTGGGTGGCAATCGAGAAAGCACCCGAAATCACCGCTTGCGAGGCGATGATGGTCGCCATAGCGGCCAGAAACAGCAGCGGAATCAGCGCCCAGTCTGGGGCCAGACGGTAGAAGGGGTTGTCGATGGCAGCGGGTTCATTGATCAGCAAGGCGCCTTGGCCGAAGTAATTCAGCAGCAGGCAGGGGAACACCAGGTACAGCCAGGCGCGCTGAATCGGCGCGCGACCGAAGTGGCCCATGTCGGCGTACAGCGCCTCACCCCCGGTCACCGCGAGGACAACCGATCCCAGGATTGCAATGGCTACACCCGTGTGATCGGCCAAAAACGCGATGCCGGTGATGGGGTTCAAGGCGGCAAAAACGCCAGGCGCATGAACCACCTCGGCCAAGCCCATAGCCCCCAGGGAACTGAACCACACCAGCATCACCGGGCCGAAGACTTTGCCAATGACGGCAGTGCCAAAGCGCTCCACTGCAAAGAGGCCGGTAATCAAGAGCAGGGAAATCATGATCACGTACTTGGAGAGGTCGGGCGAGAGGACCTCCAAGCCTTCCACGGCGCTCAACACGGAAATTGCCGGCGTGATCATGCTGTCACCAAAAAACAATGCGGCGCCCAGCGCACCCGCGATCGTGACCGGCCAGCGCAAGAACGATGTCTTGCTCAGGCTCTGCGAGACCAAGGCGGTGAGGGCAAAAATACCGCCTTCACCGTGGTTGTCCGCCCGCATGATGATGAACACATATTTGAGGGTCACCACAAAAACCAGCGACCAGGTGATCAGCGACAGAATTCCGTAGACCGCTGCCACAATTTCCGCTGGGCTTTTGGCACCAGACGCTTCGATGGAAACGCGCAAGGCATACAAGGGCGATGTTCCGATATCGCCGAACACGACGCCTAACGCGCCCACCACGAGAGCGAGCATGGCTTTGGACGACAGGTCCTTGGGGTGGTGTGATGACATAGTGATCCAACGCTTCAGATTGTGCGGCCGACTGTCGAATGCATGCGGCCTTTATGCGCCTCTCGAGCCGGAGGCGGCGCGGAGTTTAACCGCCTTCAACGACAGATAAAGTGGCGCCCGCGCCCGGCAGCGGGCGCGGCGGCTTCCGGCTCAGACCTGGATATCGCCCAGGCACAGATACTTGATTTCCACGTAGTCGTCCATGCTGTGGTGCGAACCTTCGCGGCCCAGGCCGGATTGCTTGACGCCGCCAAAGGGCACGTGTTCGGTCGCGATGATGCCGGCGTTAACGCCCACCATGCCGTACTCGAGGGCCTCGCCCACCCGGAAGATGCGGCCGATATCGCGGGTGTAGAAGTAGCTGGCCAGTCCGAATTCGGTGTTGTTGGCCGCGTCCACCGCTTCTTTTTCGGTATGGAAACGGAAGATCGGTGCCAGCGGTCCGAAGGTTTCTTCGCGGGCGCAGAGCATGTCGGCGCTGGCGTTGGCCACCACCGTGGGCTCGAAGAACTGGCCTTGCAGGCGCTTGCCGCCGGTGACCAGCGTGCCACCCTTGGCCACCGCGTCAGCCACATGGCGTTCCACTTTTTGCAGGGCGGCCTCTTCAATCAGCGGGCCTTGGGCGACGCCGGCCTCAAAGCCGTTGCCCACTTTGAGTGCACGCACCTTGGCAGCAAACTTCTCGACAAACGCGTCATACACACCATCCTGCACATAAATCCGGTTGGCGCAAACGCAGGTTTGCCCGGCATTGCGGTATTTGCTGGCCATGGCGCCGTCCACCGCACTGTCCAAGTGCGCATCATCAAACACGATGAAAGGCGCATTACCACCCAGCTCCAGCGAGAGCTTCTTGACGGTTGGCGCGCTCTGCTGCATCAGGATGCGGCCGACTTCGGTGGAGCCGGTAAAGCTCAGGTGGCGCACCACGTCGCTGGCGCACAGGACCTTACCAATGGCGATGCTGTTGTCGGCGTCCGCGCACAGCATGTTCAAAACCCCGGCGGGAATGCCGGCGCGCTGCGCCAGTTCGGCAGCTGCCAGCGCCGTCAACGGCGTTAGCTCGGCAGGTTTGATGATCACCGTGCAGCCCGCGGCCAGGGCCGGTGCGACCTTGCGGGTGATCATGGCAATCGGGAAGTTCCACGGCGTAATCGCCGCGCACACGCCCACCGGCTGCTTGAGAACCAGCAGGCGGCGGCTGTTGTCAAACTGGGGCAGGGTCTCGCCGTTGACGCGCTTGGCTTCTTCTGCAAACCACTCGACAAAACTGGCGGCATAGGCCACTTCGCCTTTGGCTTCGGGGAATGGCTTGCCCTGCTCGGAGGTCATGATGCGCGCCAGATCGTCCTGGTTCGCCAGGATCAGATCGAACCATTTACGCAAAATGTTGGCGCGCTCTTTACCCGTTTTGGCGCGCCATGCCGGCCAGGCGGCGTTGGCAGCAGCGATGGCCTCTTCAGCCTGCGCAGCGCCCAAGTTCGCCACCTGGGCCAGTTCAGCGCCGGTGGCCGGGTCGTCCACCCGGAAGGTGTTGCTGCCACGCACCCACTGGCCGTTGATCAGGCCATGGTGTTTGAGCAGGCTGGGGTCTTGCAGGAGGGTGAGGGGGCTGGTGGCGTGGTTCATGCTAAGCGGTCTTGTGGTTGTGAAATTCAGGCGGGCCCGCTGGTGTCGCGGCGCATCAATTGGATCGGCATGATGTCACGGCTGGGCGGGTTCAAAGAGCCATAACGCAGGCGATCCACCAGGCGGCGGCAGGTCGCGCGTGACATTTCGGCCGCGCGATTTTGCACGGTCGTCAGGCCGATGATGTTGGTTCCCGAAAGCGGCACATCATCAAAGCCCGCCACCGACACGTCGGCAGGCACGGAAAAACCTTTGCAGCGCGCTGCCTCCAGGACGCCCATGGCGATGGAGTCGGCTCCGGCCATGATGGCTGTCACGCGCGGGCTGGCGTCCAATAGCTGGGTGGCACCGGAATAGCCGGTCTCAAACGTGAAGGCGTCCCAGATGATCGGGGTGTCCTCGGGCGGTATGCCCTTCTCGCGCAAAAATTCCAGCGCTCCGCGTGCCCGGTCGCGGCTGGTGGAGGCCTTTTGCGTGCCCATGACCAGGCCGATTCGGCGGTGGCCAAGGTCATAAAAATGGCTCACCACCTCGGCGCCGCCGCGCACGTTGTCGGCCTCCACCACATCCACGGTCGGGTTGTCTACTGACCGCATCGCCAGCACCACCGGCATGCCCAGACGCTGCAATTCGCCCACCAGAATCGAGTCGGTGGTCACCGACATCAGGATCATCCCCTCCAGATAGTCGTCCATCACCGGGCGGAAGTTGGACAAATGGGTGATGTCATTGGGTGAATTGATCGGATCCAAAAACACCATCACGTGGTAGCCGTAGTCCAGCAGATCGCGGTGGATGTTCTCAAGCAAGAGCGTAACAAAACGGTTGTGGAACTCGTAGACGCTCACCAGCACGCCGATGGTGCGGGTGCTGGGGCGGCGCTTGCGCGGGCCCTGGTTGGACGCGCTGTAGCCCAGGGTCGCAGCGGCCTGCTGAACGCTCAAGCGGGTGCCTTCACTGATGGCGGTATGCCCCGCCAACGCCCGCGACACCGTCGACACCGACATGCGCAGCTGGGTCGCAATATCCTGCAAGCGGACTTCTTTTTTCCCGTTCGCCATAGCGTCTTTCTGTTCCCTTCCTGCACGCTCTATCAAGGCGTGCAATCGTGTGCAAAATGCGGCTTTATTTGTGCAAATTTTCCGCAATAAAAAAGCAAACAGCATGAAATATACCGAGGAATAGCCATTTGTGGTGCCCAAAAAAGCCCTTTTTTTCTTAATTCAACACATGTCTTTTAAGAATTTCAAATTATTAGGGGATTACCCTGATACTTTGCACAATATTTGCGTTAACTTTCACGCAAATAAGACTTAAAGTTTGCCGGTGATTGCAGCCGCTATCACCACAGACTTTGCCGCGATCTCCGCGGGATAACGACGAGGAACTACTATGAAACTTGGCATGAAGCGAATCATGGCGCTATGCGTCACGTCCGTTCTTCTGGCATCGGGCTCAGCGCGCGCAGCCGGATTGGACGAAATTTCACCCGATGTAGCCAAACGGCTGTACTCTGCCGATGTGCTGGATCCAGCGCAACCGGTGGGAGCCAGCGCCTACCGCGACTGGAAACCCAAAAAAGGCCCACCGTGGACCATTGGCTACGCCAGCTCCTACGCCGGTAACACCTGGCGCGCGGCGGCTATGGATCGTTTGCAAAACGACATCATCCCCAAGTGGAAAAAGCTCGGTCTGATTAAAGAAGTCATCATCACCCAGTCCAACCTGAAAGACGCGACGCAAATTCAGCAGATGCGCCAGTTGGTAGACCAGGGCGTGGACGCCATCATCGTGTGCTGCTCCAATCCGACGGCTCTGAACCAGACCGTGAAATATGCCTATGACAAAGGTGTGCCCACCTTCTCGTTCACGGGCTACCTGACCTCGCCCTACGCAGTGAACTCGTCTGTCAACTACCAGGTTGCCGGCAAGGATCTGGGTTTGTGGCTGGGTAATGAAATCGGTAAAAAGGGCAACGTCCTGGTCGTTCAGGGTATTCCCGGCACCTCCGGTTCAGACTCGCAAGACCGCGGCATCAAGGCTGGTCTGGCCACTTTTCCTGACGTGAAGATCGTCGGTGATGTGGCAGGCATGTGGACCGACCAGGTTGCTCAGGCTGAAGTGCAAAAGTGGCTCTCCACCAACCCCGGCCAGCTCGACGGCATCGTGGTGCAGTCGGCGGCTGAGCTGGGTGTTCTGCGGGCCATGAAGCAATCCGGCCGCAAAATGGTGCCAATCGCCATTGGCGGTGAAGTGGGTGCCTTGTGCTACTGGCGCAAAAATCCCAAGTTCATCAGCGCAGCGATCCAAGTCTGGCCTCCTGGCGACGACATCGAGCTGACCTGGAACATCATGATGCGCACCTTGCAGGGTCAAGGACCCAAGATGCAATCGGTTTTGGTTGATCCCATCAGCTTCAGCTACGAAGACATCAAGAAAGTGATCCCTGAAGATTGCAGCGAAGACTCTGACAAGTGGGTCAATGTTGGACCTGACCGTTGGGGCAGCAGTTCTGCATATCTGGACAAATTCTTCTTGCGTCCAGCTGATCCAACCAAGTTCAAGCGCTAAGCACGGATGGCCCGGTCGTTCTGAACGATTGCTACACGCAGCGCACGCCGCCCGATCCCCGCGGGGGCCGGGACGGTGTGCAGCCGGGTCGCTTGATTTTTCTTAATCTGGATTTTTCTTGAGCGGCTCCTCCTTATCCGAAGCAAGCAGCCTCCACGATGCCGTGTCTGCGCCGGTGGCCGGACAGGGTATTGCCATCGTCGGGGTACGCAAGGCGTTTGGATCCACGCAAGCCTTGCGTGGCGTCAACTTCCACGCACGTCTGGGCGAGATCCATGCGATTGTGGGCGGCAACGGGTGTGGCAAAAGCACCTTGGCCAAAGTGATCTCCGGCGTGGTGCCGGCCGATTCCGGTCAGGTGTCCGTTCTCGGCTTGAGCCCGGCAGCACCCCATGAGGCACGTGCCGCAGGTATTGCAACCGTTTTTCAAGAGGTTCTGGTGGCCGACGAGTGCTCGGTAACCGAGAATCTGTATGTGGGGGCCGACACCTTGTGGTCGCGCGCCCTGAGTTCCCAGCAAAAAAATGACACGGCAGCCACCCTGATGCGTGAGCTCGCCGGTATGCCGATTGACCCGCAGACGCCGGTTGGCAGTCTGCCCTTGAATATCAAACAATGGATCACCATAGGCCGCGCGTTGTTGTGCCGGCCGCGGGTGTTGATCCTGGACGAGTCGTCCGCCGCACTGGATCTGGATTCCACCGAGCGCCTGTTCGCAAAGATGCGCGCCCTGCGTGATGGCGGTTGCGCCGTCATCATCGTGACCCACCGGATTGCGGAGCTCATCCGTGTCTGTGACCGCGCTACCGTGCTGCGCGATGGAGTGGATGTCGGGGTGTTGGAAAAAGCCGAAATCACAGAAAAAAACCTCTTGCGCCTGATGACGGGCAAAGCCCACAGCACGGACGAGGCCCAGACTGCACGCGCGACCCAGCGCCTGGGTGCTGCGGTGCTGCGGGTGGACCGGATGCTGGTTTGGCCTAACTCCCGCCCGGTACGATGCCGTTTACGCCAGGGCGAAATCCTGGGCGTTGCCGGCCTGGACGGCCAGGGGCAAAGCGAGTTTGTGCGCATGCTGGCTGGCGTTGATCCGGCCATGGGAAGCGCGCCGCAAGTGCGTGACAGGCAGGGCGTCTATGTAGAAATTGAGGGTCTGCGTTCGGCGGTCAGCCAAGGCGTCAGCTATGTCTCGGGTGACCGCAAACGCGAAGGCATTTTTGCCAACCTGAGCATTTACGAAAACCTACTCATGCCCTTGTACCGGCGCAAGACCCGCGGAGGCTGGCTGGGGCTGATTGCCTGGTCGGGCTTGGAGGGGATTTTTGACTGGGAAGTCGAGCGCCTGGCGATTCGCATGGGCGAGCGCAGCAACAAAATTACCTCGCTGAGCGGCGGTAACCAGCAAAAAGTGCTGATCGGCCGGGCCTTCGCCCTGAACCCCGACATTTTGATTTTGAACGACCCCGCGCGCGGCATTGACGTCGGTGCCAAGGCCGAGCTGTACCGGCACTTGCGGGAGTTTGCCGCGCAAGGCAAATCGGTGATTTACCTGTCCAGCGAAATTGAAGAGTTCGTCGGATTTTGTTCGCGTGTGCTGGTGTTTCGCAACGGCAGCATTTTTGATGAGTTCAGCGGGGCGGACATCCACCCCACCCCCATCCTGGAGGCCATGTTCGGCCAGACCCGGGCTGGCCAGGTACACCCGGTTGATGCCGACCCCGATTTTGAGGAGGAGCCCATGAAAATTGTGGAATTCGGCGACGCGGCCGCCACGCCCCAGCCCGGCGACGCCGACAACTGGAAGCGGCGTAGCAGCCCCTATCCAGGCTTTGACAAAAAGCCATCCCACACCGACGCCCCGAGCCTGGAAGCTCTACGCGGGGCGGGTGCCGCGCATGATGCGCCTGGGGCTGCGCTGGCCGCACCAGCGTCCTCGCCCTCCAGCGCGCGCCCCAAGATTAAGATCATGGAATTCAACGCGGTCGGCATCGGCGGCGCTGCCAGCGGGGCAGCTGTGCCTGTCGCATCAACCGCCGAGCGCCAGGACCCGGCCCCCGCATCCAGTGCAAAGCCAGCCATGAAAATTATGGAATTCGGTGACCAGGCTGCGCAAGTGGCGCGAAGCGCGGCAGCGAGCGCTCGCAGCGGCATCAAGATCGTGGAATACGGCGAAGCCGCGAAAGGCAGCCGGTCATGAACGACGGCAGCAGCGCGGCTCCGGTTTCGGCATCGTCCAGCACATACATGCTGGTGCCGATTCTGTTGCTGTTTCTGCTGCTCATCATTGCGGTTTTGCGCAGCCCCAACCTGATTTCTCCGGCGGGCATCGGCAGCGCCGTGATTGTGCTCACGCCCTTGGCGCTGGCCACCTATGCGCTGATGGCCCTGGCGATTGCCGGGCGCGGCACGGTGGACTTGTCGATCGGGCCTCTGATGGGCTTTATCAACGTGACCCTGGTGGTGCTCAGCGGCAGGGGCGCGCTGGAGTCGCCCGTAGCCTTCTTTTTGTACGCGATTGCCGTAGGTATCGCCTACCAGCTACTGATGGCGCTGATCATTGTGTACGTGCGGGTGCAGCCCATCATCGTGGCCCTCAGCGGCTATCTGGCCTTGTCGGGTATCAACCTGGTCATCCTGCCGCGTCCCGGCGGCACGGCGCCGGAGTGGATGTCGTCCTGGGGTCTGGGTACCACGCTGGACTCGCCGATTCTGGTCATTCTGGTGCTGAGCACCGCTGCCTGGTTGGTCTTCACCAGCACCGCTTTTTACGGCCACCTGCGCCTCATGGGCTCTGACGAACGTGCCGCCTACACCAGCGGTGTGCGCATCACCATCGTGCGCCTGGGCGCGCACTGCATTGCGGGTGTTTTCGCAGCGCTGGCCGCGCTCACCTACACCGCCTTGATCGGCTCGGGTGATCCCACCCAGGGCACCACCTACACGTTGATTTCTGTCACGGCGCTGGTGCTGGGTGGCACCAGTTTGGCAGGCGGGCGTGGCGGCGTCATCGGCTCGCTGTTGGGTGCGGTGAACCTGTTCCTTATCGGCTACGTGCTGGCCACCTTCAGCTTCGGTGCCGTGCAGGGTTTTGTCACCGACCTGGCCTACGGTTTGATTTTGGTTTTATCGCTGCTGTTGACGGTGGCGATCCCTTGGCTGCAGCGGCGCATTACCAATATCTCACCGACCATCATCTTTATTGTGCTGAGCATTCTGTTTGCCGGGGTGATCCTGCATGCCAAGTTTGACTACAGCCGCCCTGCGCCGGTCGTGGCCGCCCCCGATGTGCCACCCGCAGAAGTTTCCGATGCCCCGGCAGCGCCGGACGCCGCCGCTGCGTCTTCGGCTGCCGACCTTGCTGCACCGGATACGGCAGCGGTTACGGCGGTACCGGATTCGGCCCCTGCGGACTCCGGTTCGCAAGCGCCCTCTGGCGCGGCGTTTGGCGCAGCACCACCGCCCGCAGCCCCCGATGCCGTCGCTGCAACCGGATTTTTCTTTGAGGAGGTCAATGCCTCTGACGATGCCAACAGCACGCTGGCCCGACCGATTGCCCTTTCCTTGTTATTGGCGATTGCGCTGCTGATCGTGGCGCGGGCCATGGTTTTGCAGACCCGCCAGCGGCGTTTCTCACCCCGCATGGTCTACATCCTGATTAGCCTGTTGGTGCTGGCGGCTTATCTGGTGTGGGACAACAGCCATATGCCGCCTTCGCTAGCGGTTACACCGGTGGCTCCGCCAGTTGCTGCGGCTGCTGCAGCG